>JAQULY010000226.1 GCA_028718445.1 Kiritimatiellia bacterium | reverse complement strand
ATGTGCTGGTTCTCTGTGTAGCGGGTTGGATACCGTCCTGGGCCGTGTTAAGCGTCATCGAGCCTTTCCAGCACAAACCGATGATTCTGTGGGGCCTGAGTGGCTGGCAGGAAGGCGATCGGTTTGTCACTACGGCCGACCAGGCTGGGACCACCGCTGTGCGTCAGCCGTTGACCAACATGGGCTACACGTTCAAGTATGTTGTGACCTATCGTGGACACCAACCCGATGTGGCTGGCGTGGTCCGCTATGCCGAAGCTGCCCGGGCCGTCGCTCTGCTCAAGACCGCCCGGATCGGCATGGCGGGTTACCGCGACATGCGGCTATACGGGACGATGTACGAGGGTGTTTCGCTAAAGGCCCAGATCGGCCCGGAGATTGAGCACTTCGATCTGCTCGAGATCTCGCAGATGATGGCGTCGGCCAGCGACGACGAGATTGCCCGGCTGGCTGAGCAAGTGAAGACGCGCTGGCGTTTTGTGAAGGCCCCCCGGCCGGGTACTGTGGAAAACACGATCCGACTGTTCGTCGCACTCAAGAACAAGATTCAGGCGCGGGACTATCAGGGATTTTCCTTCTGCGATGTGGATGGTGTCAAGAAGCTGCTGAAATTTGCCCCGGCCGGCAGCCTGACCCTGCTGCACGATGAATTAGAAGTCTGCTCGGTTCCGGAGAACGACAGCCTGGGTGCTGTGACGCAATTGATCGTGAAGCATCTGACCGGACAGATTGCCGCGTATCTGGAGTTCTATGAGTTTCTCGACAACGGCGCGCTGATGGGGGTTCCGGACTATGTTCCCGCTGAAATCGTGGACGGACCGGTGACGGTGATGCCCAACGCCTTCGGTGACTTTGGCGAAGGTTTGCTGAATGTGTCTAAACTGAAGACCGGCAAGGTAACGCTCTGCCGCCTGGGGTATTCCCACGGCAACTACGTCATGCACATCATGACCGGGACGGCCCGGACTCCGATCCGATGGGAAGAGGCCGGCTGGGCGCCGCCCGCTCCGCAACTGCCCAGTCTGGATATTCAGTTCGACGCGCCGGTCGAAGCATTCATCCAGAAGGTGATGTCCCAACACTACATCATTTCCTATGGCGACAACCGGGCTAGTCTGAGCGACCTGTGCGCTATTCTGGGCGTGGCAATATCCACCTGAATCCGGTCAAGGTGAAGCCTCTGGCGTCGGCGTCGCTGGAGGGCAAGCGGCAAGCGCTGCGGAAACACCCGTGGAGCAGCTACCGCGGGTACGCCGGTTTGGCGGAGCGGGAGTCGCGGGTTGACTATCGTTGGCTGGCGATCATGGGGTGCCGGTCAGACCGGGGAAACAGGCTGGCGTATCGCGGTTTTGTCGAAGCGATGCTGGGGCATGACGACGCCGAGTTCTTGGAGGAGATCGGCAAGAGCCGATACGCCATGGGAGACGACAAGTTCCGGGAAGAAACGGAGGAAGAGCTGAAGCCGCGCCGGTTGGAGCGAATGGTGACGGGAGACCGTGTCTGGCCTGAGGACCGCAGGCCGGCGTTGGACGTCGTTGCGGACGCGGCCGCTGACGTGTTGGGCGTTGCCATGTCGGATGTACGTTTCCACGGGCACCGGTTGGGCGATCGCAAGGCGCTCGTGGTGGAGTGGTGTTGTCGTCTGAGTGACGCCTCCCAACGAAAGGTGGCTCAATACTTGGGGTACGGAAGCGAGTCGGCGGTGGGGAAAGCGCGGAAGAGGGCGCAGGCGGCCATGTCGCAGGACTCCGCATTCGGCGCCGCCGAACGAAGGCTCATCAGGCGTCTCGGCGCAAGCACGACGCAGACAAGGCAGGACGTCAGTCATGCCTAAAGGCTAGATTCTGCCCCAGAGACCCCTGACCCCAGGGACCCCAACCCCATTTCTGGCCATTTCGGTTGACGATTACTGGCGACGATTACGGTTGACGAGGATGAGTCTCCCCATTTTCCGTAATCGTCGACCGGATTGCCTCTTGAACGTTCCTCATTTCGAACCATTTCGGCGGACGGCGGGGACCGCCGTCTCCAGTGTGCTGGAGCCGGCCGTCCCGGCCGGTCAGGACTCCATAGGCGACTGACGATCCGCATGGCAGACAGTTTGGCCACCCAGTGCAGGATGCGGACAAATTGCCCCTTGTTGGCTTCATTGAGCGGTCGGTCCGCCGCTGTGCCCACCACACGGTTGCTGCAATGGTGTCAGGTGTCCCGATTTTCCGGCTTCAAACGAGGTTGTCGCATGGTTCCAGTGCTTCCAGTGTGGGGGCAATCACGCCTCCACCTGTACGAAGAAACCAAGCAGCACAATTTCCGCCCCATCGGCCAAATATTCTTGTACAATTTCTCTGTTCCCACCTCTTTGGTATCAATTCATTCCGTATTTCAAGCACGACATCTGGAGGACTGAATGAAACAGACCTTGTTCTACTTGTTCTTGTTTGCAGTCGCCATTCCCCTTGGTTATTCGGAAACAAATCGTCCTTGTCCTGGATCGCAAGGCGCCGCTGCAAGTCACTTGGTAAGCGCCAGCGCGATTTCTAATCTGCTCGCATCAGTTGAGGTGATTGGGGTCGATGACGTCATCAGAATGCCGGCCGGAGTTCACAAGGAACCTTTGGGTGCAGTTTTCTATCGTTTGCGCTGCGCGGCATTGAGCGAAGACTCTCGAATCGAGGGCGTCAGGTTCTTCCTGGACTGCAGCGCCGGCCGAGAATGCATGCAGACGTCCGAGTTCACGCCGTCAAACATGGTCAGAACGGCGATGTTCAACATGAAGCTGAACAGGGCTCTGGACTGGGCTTGTGATTTATATGGCCTTGTCTGGGAAGTGAATGGAGGCTCGGTACTTGTTCGCGTTCCCCCCGATTGGGCGCGCGCAGAGGCTGCCAGGGTCATTAGAGAGTAGGTTGCCAGGCAGGCTGCCAGGGTCAGGGGCCTGTAACTAGACCAAGCTGTGGGGAATGTGCCATCTCTCGGCTTTGTCCCCCCTGTTCTGTCAATTTCGGTTGACGATTACGGGCGACGATTTCGGTTGACGATTCGGAAGTGTCTCCTCGGTTTCCGTAATAGTCGTCCGTAATCGTCGGCCGGATTGTCGCTTCATATTCTCCATAACACTCTTGACAGTTGAGCGGGACCTCATGCCCTGAACGCATTCCGTCGCTGCGCCCATGTTGACGCACACGCGATGACGGGTTGCGGGGCGCGCCCGGTTGTGACAATATTGCAGCATGAATTGTTTCCTGCATCTAGGCTATCTCGACCCCGGCACGGGCAGCGTGGCGCTGCAGTTGATCGTGGGCGGGCTGCTGGGCGCGGCTTTGGTGGTCAAGACCTTCTGGCGCCGCATCGTCGGCATCTTCAAGCGCGGGAACCCGCCCGCGACCGGCCATAACGACGAGCCGGCGCAGTGAGCGCACCATGACCTGTCAGCGTCTCGCGGCCTCATTCCGTGATCCCAGCGGTTTCATTTATACGCGCGAAGGCGTGCTGTACCGCCAGGTCAACGCCGTCTACCGGGACGATTACGACCGACTGACCGGCTCCGGTCTGCTGGAGTCGCTGTGGCGCAAGGGACTGTTGGTGCGCCATCGCGAGGTGGGTTGCGAACTGGCCGCGGCGCCGGGCGCTTGCCGGGTGCTGCAGCCGGACCGCGTGGCGTTCATCTCGCACCCTTACGAGTGGCCCTTCAGCGCCTGG
Source organism: Kiritimatiellia bacterium (assembly GCA_028718445.1). GTDB lineage: Bacteria > Verrucomicrobiota > Kiritimatiellia > RFP12 > JAAYLN01 > JAQULY01. The sequence goes on along the minus strand of JAQULY010000226.1, from coordinate 4,809 downwards.
AAAGATGCCGCTCTGGCAACTCTGCAAATCCAGTCTGAGGCTCTGAAACATGGCATGTCGCTCAAGGACGCGTCGGCCTATAACATTCAGTTCGCGGACGGGCGGCCGCTGCTGATTGACACCCTCAGCTTCGAGCGACGCGAACCCGGTTCCCCCTGGCCGGCCTACCGCCAGTTCTGTCAGCACTTCCTGGCGCCTCTGGCGCTGATGTCGCGCCGCGATGTGCGCCTGGCGGGACTGATGAAGAGCGGCATAGACGGCATACCGCTCGATCTGGCCGACGCGCTTCTGGGGCGGGCCGCGCGCTGGTCGCCGCGTCTCCTGATCCACATTCATATGCATGCCCACAGCCAGCGGCGCCATGCGCGCGCCGACGGGCAGCAGGCCTCGGCCACACGCGCCCGGAAGATGAGCGATCTGGCGCTGGAGGGCATCCTCGACAGCCTGCGCGGCGCCATCGAGTCGTTGCGCTGGCATCCGGCCGGCACGGAATGGGCCGACTACTACGATTTCACGAACTACAGCGCCGACTCCTTCCAGGCCAAGCGCGATATCGTCGAACGCTTTCTGGCGGCGGCCGCGCCGCGCCAAGTCTGGGACCTTGGCGCCAACAACGGCGCCTTCAGCCGAATCGCCTCGCGTCGCGGGATTCCGACGGTGGCCTTCGACATTGACCCGGCGGCCGTCGAGAAGAACTACCGCCAGATGCGGCGCGACGGCGAAGTCAACCTGCTGCCGCTGTTGCAGGACCTGACCAATCCCAGTCCGTCGCTCGGATGGGCGGGGCGGGAACGCGATTCCCTGGCTGCGCGCGGCCCGGCCGACATGCTGTTCGCACTGGCGCTGATCCACCATCTGGCGATCGGCAACAATGTGCCGCTGGGCGATGTCGCCGCCTTTCTGGCGGAGATCGGACGCCATCTGATCGTCGAGTTCGTGCCCAAGGAGGATAGCCAGGTGCGCCATCTATTGGCCTCCCGGAAAGATATATTCGACGGATACCACGAAGCCGGATTCGAAGCGGCCTTCAAGGCGCATTTCAGCATTCGCGAGAAGGCGGCCATACCCGGTACCTGCCGCACCCTCTACTGGATGAGCAAGACATGTTGACCGTCACGTTCAAGCGGCTGAACGCGCTGGCGGCCGTGCCGCGGCCGGCGCACCCCGGCGATGCCGGCATGGATCTGCAGGCATGCGAACAGCTTGTGCTGGCGGCCGGCGCGCGCGCGCTGGTTCGCACGGGGCTGAGCGTCGAGATGCCGTCCGGACTGGAGGCGCAGGTCCGGCCGCGCAGCGGACTGGCGCTGAAGCACGGCGTCACCGTGCTCAACGCTCCAGGCACGATTGACGCCGGCTACCGCGGCGAAATTGGCGTGATTCTCGTTAATCACGGGGCGGAGCCCTTCATGATCGAGCCCGGCATGCGCATCGCACAGATCGTGTTCGCGCAGGTGGCGCAAGTGGAGGTGGCCACGGCGGAGACGCTGTCCGGCAGCGCGCGCGGCGAGGGCGGTTTCGGCTCCACGGGGCGGTAGGTGGACACAACGGAGGGTGGAGATGGAGAACGGACAGAACGGACACAACCGAGGGGACGGCAGGCCGGAGCGAGCGCTGCGTTCGGAGGCGGCGGGGCGGGTTTACGGGACGAACAGCGGCTACCGCAATCTCAAGGCTTACCAGGTTGCCGAGTTGCTCCACGACTGCACCTGCCGTTTCTGCGAACGCTATTTACCCCTGTCGGACCGTCATCACGACCAAATGGTCCAGTCCGCTCGTAGCGGCTACCAGAACCTCGCCGAGGGCAGCGAGGATAGCGCCACGAGCAAGAAGTTGGAAATGAACCTGACCAACGTGGGACGTTCCAGCTTAGGCGAATTAGAGAAGGACTTCGTCAAACACCTCAAACGGCGTGGGCTGAGGAAATGGGAGCAGGAAGAGCCTGGTTTCGGGGAGGCTCGGGCGCTACGGCCGAAGACTCTGGAGGCTGCGGCAGCCTGGGTGAACCGCAGGGGTGCGCCGGAACCGGTCGAGGCGCGCGCGGCCAACCTGGGCGCCATCCTTGCCGCGCAGGCTCACTGGCTCTCGGAGCGGCTGATGGACCGCCAAGCCCGTGACTTTGAGGCGGGCGGCGGCTTCTCGGAGCGGCTCTACCAGGCGCGGATGGCGGCCCGGGTAAGCGGACAGAACAGACAAAACGGTGGGTGACGGTGGCGGACGCAGGGGGCGAGGCCTCCGTTGTGTCCGTTTCTCCAGGAGAAGCACATGCACAAGCATGCCGCCATGCCTTCTGATCCAACTCTTGAGCCGGTCGCTCTGGAGACCGCGATCGGTTACACTTTCCGCGACCCGCAGTTGCTCGCATCGGCGCTGACGCATCCTTCGTACCGTCATGAACATGACGACGTTAAGGACGATTTCCAGCGTCTGGAGTTCCTGGGCGATGCCGTGCTTGGTTTGCTGACCGCCGAATACGTCTTCCGGCAGCATGAGGCGGACGACGAAGGGTTGCTGACGGTACTGCGCAGTCAATGCACCAGCGGCCGCGCGCTGGCGGCCGTGGCCGCGGAGATAGATCTGGGGGCGCGACTGCGGTTGGGCCGTGGCGACGAGCGGCAGTTGCGGCGTCAGCAAGGGCGGATACTGGCCGATGCGATGGAGGCGGTCATGGGCGCCGTCTGGCTGGATGGCGGGCACGCGGGCGCCGCGGCGGTGTTTGAGCGCGTGTTCGTGCCGCGGATGAGCCGGCTGTCGCAAAGCCTGTGGGCGCACAACCCCAAGGGCGAACTGCAGGACCTGGCGCAGCGCCGTTACCAGTGTCTGCCGCTGTATGTTGTCGAGTCCTCGGGGGGACCGGAGCATGCGCCCCGCTACGTAGTCTCGGTCACCGTGGACGGGCGGCGCGCGCTGGGCGAGGGCGGCAGCAAGCGCATGGCCGAGAGCGCGGCCGCGCGGGCACTCCTGACGGCGATGGGCGCTCAATGACCCCTCACTCGCACCCCTTCCCGCTGGCGCTCACTGACCTGTTGCGTTGGGCGAACCGTTGCGATTGACACCCGCACTGGCCGTGCTAAACTCCCACCGCATCGCACAGACCGTTTGGGCGCGGGTACCGAAGGCGGAACCTCGCTCAATTAGTGTGTCCCGGTGGACACGTCGTCCGGCCTGACATGCGGGCAAAATCAATGCGGAGAGTTTCGATGGCGAAGTATGTCTATTTTTTCGGCGATGGCGGGGCTGAGGGGCAGGGCTCGATGCGCGCCCTGCTGGGCGGCAAGGGCGCCAATCTGGCGGACATGGCCAGCATCGGACTGCCGGTTCCTCCCGGTTTCACCATCACCACCGAAGCCTGCGCCAAATTCTACGAGATTGGCGCCGTCGAGTTGCACAACCTGATTCACGACGAGGTCGCCGCCGCCATGCAGCGGTTGGAGAAGTGTACCGGCAAGACATTCGGCAAGGGCCCGAACCCGCTGCTCTGTTCGGTACGCTCCGGCGCCGCCGCCTCCATGCCCGGCATGATGGACACGGTGCTGAACCTGGGGCTCAATCCCGACACCGTGGCGGCGATGTGCGCGCGCACCGGCAATCCGCGCTTTGTCTGGGATTCCTACCGTCGTTTCATGCAGATGTTCGGCAGCGTGGTGATGGGATTGGAGCACGACCTTTTCGAGCACGAACTGGCGGCCGTCAAGAGCAGCCGCGGCATCAAGCTGGACTCGGAACTCGACGCCGAGGCGCTGCAGGAAGTCGTGGGCCGTTATACCGCGGTGGTCAAGCGCGCCAGCGGCGAGTCCTTCCCGACGGATGCCAACGAGCAACTGCGGCGCGGCATTGACGCCGTCTTCGGCTCATGGAACAACCCGCGCGCCGTCAAGTACCGTCAGTTGAACGACATCCGCGGGCTGTTGGGCACGGCCGTCAACGTGCAGGCGATGGTGTTCGGCAATTCGGGCGATCGTTCGGGCACCGGCGTGGCCTTCACGCGCGATCCCTCGACGGGATCCAACCGCTTCTTCTACGGCGAGTATCTGGTGAACGCGCAAGGCGAGGACGTGGTGGCGGGCATCCGCACGCCCCAGCAGATCTCGCTGCCGGGCTCGCGCGCCTGGGCGAAGCTGCAGGGCGTCGCCGAGAAGGAACGCAAGGCCAAGTACCCCTCGCTGGAAGAGACCATGCCGGAAGTCTTCAAGCAGCTCGACGGCATTCGCGCGCGGCTCGAACAGCGCTACCGCGACATGCAGGACATCGAGTTCACCATCGAGGACGGCACGCTTTACATGCTGCAGACGCGCAACGGCAAGCGCACCGCCGCCGCCGCGGTGAAGATCGCCACCGACCTGATTAAGGAGAACATGATTGACGAGAAGACAGCCGTGTTGCGCATAGACCCGGCGTCGCTCGACCAGTTGCTGCATCCCGTCTTCGTCAAGAGCGCCGAGGCTAAGGCCAAGCGCCTGACTGTGGGACTGCCGGCGTCGCCCGGCGCGGCCGCGGGCCAGATCGTCTTCTGCGCGGAGGAAGCCGAGAAATGGGCGGCGGCCGGCAAGGCGGTGATTCTGTGCCGCACGGAAACCAGTCCCGAGGACATCGGCGGCATGAACGTCGCCAAGGGTATTCTGACGGCGCGCGGCGGCATGACGTCGCATGCCGCCGTGGTGGCGCGCGGCATGGGCAAGTGCTGCGTGGCGGGCGCCGGCGAGATCGCGATCAACTACGCCAAGCGCACGATGAAGGCCGGAGAGCGGCAGTTGCGCGAGGGCGACTGGATTTCCCTCAACGGTTCCAGCGGCGCGGTTTACGAGGGACGGG
>JAQULY010000225.1 GCA_028718445.1 Kiritimatiellia bacterium | reverse complement strand
CAGAGTGTCCATGACGAGGCGCAAAAGGCCCTGAAGTCCCGCGCTTCCGGCTTAGGCCCGCGCGCGGAACTGCGCGCCCTCGCGGCTGAAGCCGCGCACGGCATGGAGGGCAACCGGTTACGATGCAGCTCTCGCCCGAGGCACGGCGCGCACTCGGCGAAGGTTGGCTGGACGAGGTACGCCGCCTGTCCGGCAAACCCGACCTCGATATCCAGACGGTCGAGAACCCGGACGACCACGACGCCGGCTTGATCATGCTCGATGGCGATGGCCGGCAGACGTGGGACAGCCGCCTGCAGTCGCGTTTGCGGCGTTTGTGGCCCGAGTTGAGAATCATGATCGCGGCGCGCGCCGGACTGATGGACCCGCCTGCCCGCGGCCCGGAGTCCGCCAAACCGCTGCCGGAGAAGACGCCTTGACGAAACCCGCCGACAGCACGGACCCCCGCGTGACCCGCATCAGCGGCCCGATCGTCACCGCCAACGGCATGGCGGCGGCGCAGATGTACGAGGTCGTGCATGTGGGCGCGGATGGCTTGATCGGCGAGGTTGTGCGCCTGCTGGGAGATCGCGCCACCATCCAGGTTTATGAAGACACCACCATGCTCAAGCCGGGCGCGCCTGTCAGACTGACCGGCGCACCGCTCTCGGTCTGGCTGGGACCGGGGCTGGTAGGCAACATTTACGACGGCATTCAACGGCCCCTGCCCGGTATTCAAGCGCACAGCGGAGCTTGGATCAGGCGGGGGGAAAAGGTGGATCCGCTGGACCTGCAGAAACGCTGGCATTTCGAGCCGCGCGTCAAGGCCGGGGATACGGTTGCGGCCGGCCAGACGCTGGGCGAGGTGCAGGAGACGCCGCTGGTCAAACACCTCGTCATGGCGCCTCCCGGCGTCTCCGGGGTGGTCCGGCGGATCGTGCCGGCGGGCGACTACACGGTGCGCGAGACCTTGGGCGCGGTTGACACGGATGCGGGGCCGCGCGATATCCGCATGCTGCAGCTGTGGCCGGTGCGCACGCCCCGTCCCATCCGCGAGCGGCTGCGCATCGGCGCACCGTTGGTCACCGGACAGCGCATCATTGACACCTTCTTTCCGATCGGCAAAGGCGGGGCCGCGGCCATACCGGGCGGTTTCGGTACCGGCAAGACGATCACGCAGCACCAGCTTGCCAAGTGGTCCGACGCCGATATCATCGTGTACATCGGCTGCGGCGAGCGCGGTAACGAGATGACCGAGGTGTTGCGCGAGTTTCCAGGGATTATTGACCCCAAGTCGGGCCGCCCGCTGATGGAGCGCACCATCCTGATCGCCAACACCTCGAACATGCCGGTGGCGGCGCGCGAAGTCTCCATCTACACCGGCATCACCCTGGCGGAGTACTATCGCGACCAGGGCCGCAGCGTCGCCGTCTTCGCGGATTCGACCAGCCGCTGGGCCGAGGCCCTGCGCGAACTTGCGGCGCGCCTGGAGGAGATGCCGGCCGAAGAGGGCTTTCCCGCGACCCTCCCGACGCGTCTGGCGCAGTTCTACGAGCGCGGCGGCGCCGTTACCGCGCTTTCCGGCGCCAACGGCGCCATCAGCATCGTGGGCGCAGTCAGTCCGCCGGGCGGTGATTTCTCCGAGCCGGTGACTCAGCACACCCAGCGCTTCATCCGCTGTTTCTGGGCCCTCGACACCGAACTGGCTAACGCCCGCCACTATCCCTCGATCAACTGGTTGCGTTCCTATTCCGAGTATGTGGAGGACGTGGCTGCCTGGTGGGGGCAGCAGGCGCCCGACTGGCAGGAACTGCGCACCGAGGCGATGACGGTATTGCAGCGCGAGGACCGGCTGCAGCAAATCGTCAAGCTGGTCGGTCCCGACGTGCTGCCCGATTCCCAGCGGCTGATTCTCTTTGTCGCCGAACTGCTGAAGGACGGTTTTCTCACCCAGAGCGCCTTCGACGACAAGGACATGTACTGCACGCCCGAGCGGCAGATGGCGCTGCTGCGGCTGATCTTGACGCTCTTCCGGCGGGGACGCGACGTGATTCAGGCCGGTGCGCCCCTGTTGAAGGTGCAGCAGCTTGCCTGCGTGCCGCTGGTGATGCGCGCCAAGTCCGCGATCGGCAACGACGAGATTGCGGCGCTGGTGGAACTGGACGCGCGCGTGCGCGAGGAGTTCGACGCGTTGGCGCGCGAATACGCGAAGCAGGGAATGTAGTGATGGCAGACACGGCGATGGACATACGCGATCGCGGCCTGCAGTACATCGGTTCCACGCGAATCGATGGACCGCTGGTGGTCGTGGAGCGCGTCCGCGACATCGGCTACGACGAGACGGCCGAGATCGTCGGCGCCGACGGGCGGCCGCGCCTCGGCCGCGTGCTGGACGTGTCAGACCGGCTGGCCGTGCTGCAGGTACTTGAGGGCACCACCGGACTCTCCAACCAGGCGGTACGCGCGCGTTTCCTGGGCGAGAGTTTCCGTCTGCCGGTTTCCCGCAACATGCTGGGGCGCGTCTTCGACGGCCTGGGGCGTCCGGCGGATGGCGGCCCGCCGCCGCTCTCCGCCGACCGGCGTGACATCAACGGCCTGCCCATCAATCCCACGGCCCGGCGCTATCCGCGCGAGTTCATCCAAACCGGTCTCTCCGCGGTGGACGGCATGAACGCGCTCGTACGCGGACAGAAACTGCCGATTTTCTCCGGCAACGGTCTGCCCCACGACCGCGTCTCCGCCCAGATCGTGCGCCAGGCGCGCCTGCTGGAAGAAAAGGTGGAGTTTTCCATAGTCTTCGCGGCCATGGGCGTCAAGCACGACGTCGCCCAGTTCTTCATCCGCAACTTCGAGGATTCCGGCGTGCTGGCGCGCGTGGTCATGTTCCTCTCCCTGGCGGACGCGCCCAGCGTGGAAAGGTTGTTGACGCCGCGGATGGCGCTCACCATGGCCGAACACCTGGCCTTCGACTGCGGCCAGCATGTGCTGGTGTTGTTGACGGACATGACCAACTATTGCGAGAGTCTGCGCGAGGTGGGCACGGCGCGCGGCGAGATTCCCGGCCGCAAAGGTTACCCCGGTTACCTCTATTCGGACCTGGCCAGCATTTACGAGCGGGCCGGACGCATCCAGGACGTCTCCGGTTCAATCACGCAGATGGCCATCCTGACCATGCCGTCGGACGATATCAGCCACCCCGTGCCGGATCTCACCGGCTATATCACCGAAGGGCAGATCGTGCTGGACCGCGACCTGTTTCACCGCGGCGTCTATCCGCCCATCGCCGGGCTGCCGAGCCTCTCGCGGCTCATGAAGGATGGTGTCGGCAAGGGCTTCACGCGCGACGACCATCCGGCGCTGGCCAGCCAGCTCTTTGCCTGCTACGCCCGCGTCAAGCGCGTGCGCGGATTGGCGGATGTGGTCGGCGAAGAGGAGCTGGGCACGCTGGACAAGCAGTACCTGAAGTACGGCGAAGCCTTTGAGCGGCGTTTCCTCAACCAGGGCGAGTACGAGAACCGGAGCATTGCCCAGACGCTCGATCTGGGCTGGGAAGTGCTCTCGATGCTGCCGCGCGACGAACTGCATCGCGTCAGCGAAGAGCTGCTGACGGCCCATTACCGCCCGCCGGCCGCGCCCACGGGAGGACGTTAGCCATGCCCAAGCTCAACGTGGCGCCCACCAAGTCGAACTACCTGACGCTCTCGCGGCAACTGCAGTTTGCCCGGGATGGTTTCGATCTGCTCGAACAGAAACGGCAGATCCTGGTGTTTGAACTGATGAGCCGCCTTGGGCGCGCGCGCGACGTCGAGCGGCGGGTGGCCGAGTCGTTGGGCCCAGCCTTCGCGGCCCTGCGGCAGAGCACGCTCGATGCCGGCGCTGACGCGCTGGATCGCGCCGCGCTGGCCGTAAAGATGGATCACGCCGTGACCAGCGAGGATCAGAATGTCATCGGCATGCGCATTCCGAAGGTGACGCTGCGCTCCCAGGGCGCCGGCCCGCACTTCGGTGTGGGCGGCACCACGGCGCATGCCGACGCCGCCGTGCGCCTCTTTGCCGAGGCGCTGCCGCTTGTCGCCGAGCTGGCCGAGCTGGAGAACGCCGTGCTGCGGCTGGCGCGCGAACTGCGCAAGACGCAGCGGCGCTGCAATGCGCTGTCGCGCATTTTCATCCCCGAGTACAGCGAAACCATCGGCTACATCACCTCCAGCCTGGAGGAACGCGAGCGCGAAGCCTTCGTCATCATGCGGATGATCAAGCAACGCCTGGCCGTGCAGGACGGGAGCGAGGAGTGCGTCAATGAGTAGACCACCTCCGGTGAAACATGTGCTCGTGTTGGTGGATGGCACCGACACGTCCAGCCGCGCCGTGGACCTGGCGATAGATCTGGCGCGGGCGCTGCGTGTGCGCCTGACGGCCATGGCGCTGGTCGAGACCGAGACGCTGCGTCAGTTGCTGAGCGTGCAGGTGCTGACGGAGGTGGAGATGGTCGAGTTCGAGGGGAGTCTGCAGGAGAGCGCCTGCCGGCAGCTCGCCGAAGTGCGCGAACGGGCGCTGAAACGCGGGTTGGAGATCGAGGATGTGATCGCCAGGGGCAACAGCGAAGTCGTGGTGCCTAAAGAGGTGCAGGCCCGCGGCGCGGACCTGATCGTGCTGGGTTTCTTCGAGTACAACCGCGCGCAGCGCGACCTGCTGGCCCGCCAGCGGCAGCAGGTGCTGGATCACGCCCCTTGCCCCGTGCTGGTCGCGCGCTGAGCAGGATTCTCCCTGGAAAGGGCAGTTGAGTTGCGAAGGAATGGCACTTACGCGACGACTTAACCGTACACTTCGTCGCCACCCTTAAACGGATACCCTGCTTACACGGATTTCCGGCTGCTTCTCGTTGAAGCGGGTCGGTTTAGCGTATCCGACTAAGAGCGGCGGTTAAGACCGTTTCTGCACCACCTTGGCGCAAGGCGAAGCAATCTCACGCGTTGCCGCTCATGCCGCCTCACCGCACCTGTATGCCGGGAATAACCGCCGTACCGCGCGCCGCCCGACCATATGGTTGAGTATCCTGTAGTTACCGCGCTCGAACCGGATGCGGCCGGCCACAATGGCAGGATGCACTCTGGTTCTAACCGCCAACTCCCGAATGTTGACTTCAGTCGGTGCCTGAACGACTCTCGCTCGTCTCCACTCCTCAGCCGGGATCAGGCTGTTCGCCGCCAAATTGTCCGCCTCCTGCTCCAGATTATCGGATGAAGGTTTCGCTTCGAGATCGTCCATAAACGTGGACGTGTCGCCCCGGGCCAGATGCAACACCACGTGCGCCAGTTCGTGCGCGAGCGTGAACCAGAAGTTGTCGAGTCGGTCATAGCGAAGCGTCACGGCCACAATGGGATGACCGTCATGCCGAAGCATTGCCGCACCGTCCAAATGCGTGCCGGGCAGGTAGTGCAAGACCACTACGCCAACTCCGGCGCTTGCCAGCAGCCTTCTTGCCTGAACAGGCCCATCGTCCAATCCGCTGAGACAGACAACAGAACGGATAAAGTCCGGCGTCATCGCCTTGGCGTCGTAGGCGCCCAGTTCCCAGGTTCCCGCGAGCTGCAACACTCGTGCCTGCCATGCCCACAAGGCATGATCGTCATGCGCACTGCCGCGGCGGACATGCCTGCGAGCCGCCAGCGCCGTTTCGCGACAATCGCTCCCGCCTGGAAAGAGCAAAGGCCCCAGCACCTCTTCAGCTCTCTCGCACAGGTCTTTGACCCGGCCCTTGAAGTCTGGAAACCATTGGCGCTTGATCATCTCGGCAAGCGGGAAGTCCTGCCAATTGACGCCTTCATACACTGGCGAGAGTGTCTTGCCGGGTTCTTGAATGAGAACATGGGCCGGGATGCCCAGGCCTTTGTGCAGGGCGCGAATCATCGCCAGACTCAAGGGACGCTTGCCGCTCAAGACTTCCGAGACCTTGCTCTTGCTGCCGATGAACGGCGTCAGATCGGTCTGCTTCAGTCGGTCCTGCTCCATCCGGAACCTGATCGCTTCGATGGGGTCGGGTGGCTCGATGGCGTGGTGAGCGCCCTCGTATGCCTCGACTAAATGGACTAACAACTCCAGTTCGTCGCCGTCAGGCGTGTCGGGGCGGGCTCCGAAAATCGCGTCTATCCGAGCCAGCGCAGCGGCATGGTCCGCCTCGGTTTTTATCAGTCTGGCGTTCATCAGATTGTCTCCACGTCAATCCGGTCGTATTGGCGATGCGTTCCCACGAAACGGATAAACACGGTTCGGCCCGCGTAGTTGATTCGTACTACCAGCCGGTACTTGTTGCCGCAGATGTTGAACACCACCCGCTCCGCGTTTACGATGCTGGCGCTTCCGTACTGCTTCTTCAACTCCGCGCTGTTACGCCACCAGGCCTTCTCCGCTTCGTGGAACCACGCCTTCAGCGCCTGTTCCGCATCCCGCTCCCGCTCCCAGAATTCGCAAAGCCTCTTTCTCGAGATGACGTGCATAGGCTACTATGTTCCCTCCTCTGAGTCAATAGTAAGAGTTCCCTTTCAGGGAACTCTCTATTTCAGTCCCGCAGCATATGCTTTGGCGGCGGAGTCAGCCGCCTCACCGCAGTTGCAGCTTCAGAAAGCGTTCATAGGCCGCTTCCCACGGCGCGCGGTCGCCCGGCTGGAAGACGCCGATCGGGAAGGCCGCTTTGATCAGCGGCTGGGCCGCGGCCAAGTCCGGCAGCACGCCCAGTCCCATGGCCTGCACCATCAGGTTGCCGACCGCGGTGGCCTCCTTGGGCCCCGCCATGACCGGCAGCCCGAGGGCGTCGGCCGTGAACTGGTTGAGCAGCTTGTTGCCGCTGCCTCCGCCGACGATGTGCACGACCTTGGCGGGACGGCCGATGACCTGCGCGAGCTGCTCGTTGACCAGCCGGTACTTCAGCGCCAGACTTTCATAGACCAGTCGCAGGATGGCGCCGCGCCCGGCCGGCGCCGGCTGGCCCGTCGCGGCGAGATAGTCGCGGATGGCCGTCTCCATGTTGGCGGGGTTGTAGAAGCGCGCGTCGTCCGGGTCAATCAGGGCGGCGAAGGGCGGCGCGGCGGGAGTCATAGTGTCCACCTCCTGCCAGGTCAGGCGCCGTCCGTCGGCCGCCTCCCAGGCGCGCAGCAGTTCCTGCACCAGCCAGGTGCCCATGCAGTTCTTCAGGCAGCGCGTGTTGCCGATTCCGCCTTCGTTACTGATATTGGCCGCCATCGCCGCCGGGGTGGTGATGGGTTTGGGAATCAGCCGGCCGACCAGCGACCATGTGCCCGAACTGATGATCAGCGCGGAAGCAGTGTCGTTCGTGGGAGCCGCCGCGAAGGCGCTGGCGGTGTCGTGCGAACCTACGGCAATGATGGCCGCGCGGTTGAGTTGCAGCGATTCTGCCAGACCCGGCTGCAACTGCCCGATCACGGCGCCGGGCGGGACGATCTCCGGCAACACGCGCGCCGGGACGCCCAGCGCGCGCAACACCGGACGCGACCATTCGCGGCGGCGGGCATCCATCAGTTGCGTGACGCTGGCCCAGGTCGAATCCACCTGCGTGCAGCCGCCCAGATAGTAGTTGAACAGCGTTGGCGCCGGGACCAGCTTGACCGCCACCTTCAGCAGCTCGCGGCGGCGCGTCACGAACCAGAGCGCCTGGTTGCTGACATTGAACGGCTGGAAGTGAATGCCCGTGATTTTGTAGATGCGCTCGGCGGGGATGCGCGCGCGTACCTCGGCCACCATGTTGTCCAGGCGGTGATCGCGATAACAGTAGAACTTGCCGAGGCTATCGCCGTCGGCGCCGATCCACTGCGCGTCCGCGCCCCAGGCGTCAACGCCGATCGCGTCCAGCCGCTCACCCACGCCGCGGCGGTAGGCGCGCAGACCCTTGAGAATTTCGCGGTAGATGCCCGTGTCGTTCCAGAAGGTGCGCTCGGTGACGGCGCCGTCACGATCGGCCAGAAAGAAAGGCACGCCTTCGTGGTCAAAACGGTGGATCTCCTCCATCTTAAAGGAGTTGTCGCCGAAACGGCCCACGAAGCATTTGCCGCCGGAGGCACCCAGGTCAACGGCCAGCGTCAGTTTTTCTGCGTTCATAGCTTTGTAGTATTCAGTGTTCAGGATTCGGAAACGTTCAACGTTCAACGCTCAACGAACTTGGCGAAGTGGAGGGCCAGGGCGCAATGCAGGCGTACGCCGGTGACGATGGCCGCGTCGGGGAAGTCGAAGGCGGCATTATGCAGCGGCAGGGCCGGCGTGCCGTCGGCGGGCGCGATGCCAAGCCGCCAGATGACGCCGGGGATACATTGCTGGTAGTAGGCGAAATCCTCTCCGCCCATACTGACGGGAATATCGGTGCGCACATGCGCGGCGCCGAATTCGTCCGCCGCCACGCGCTGCATGTAGGCGGTTGCGCCGGGATGGTTCACGGTGACGGTATAGCCTTGCGTGAGCGTCACCTCGGCTTCCGCGCCGAACGCGCGGGCCGTGTGCTCGGCCACCTGGCGCACCGCCTGACG
>JAQULY010000224.1 GCA_028718445.1 Kiritimatiellia bacterium | reverse complement strand
GCCCGCCGAAGGCACGGCTTCGGGCTGACTGCGCAGGCGCGCGCCCAGGCCTCGCACGGCCTCAGCTTCGGCGGCGCATCGCGGGCAGTGCACCAGATGCGCCTCGAAGCGGCGCCGCGAACGTTCGTCGAGCGCGCCCAGAGCCCATGCGGAGGCATCCGGCAGATGGCGGCAGCGTTGGTCTGTCTGCTTATCCATACGGTTTGCTCCCCTGCTCTTCCAGCAGGCGTCTCAGTTCCTTCAGCCCGTTAAACATACGCGACTTCACCGTTCCCACGGGAATCCTCAAAATATCGGCAATCTCCGGGTAAGATCTCTCCTGCAGCACGCCCAAAACCACCACCATCCGCAGCCGTTCCGACAACCGGGACAACGCCCGCTGCACGCCGTCGTCCAGTCCGGCCTGACCCTCCGGCGGCGCGGACGGCGCCTCGCGGTCACTGGCGGCGGCCAGTGCGGCGATCGCCTTTTCACGGCGCCGGCGGCGTCTCAGTTCGTCGATCCGCACCTGCCGCGCCAGCAGGTAGAGGAACGTGGTGAACTTGGCGCACGGCCGATAGCGCTGGCGGTACCGGTAGAGACGTATGAACGTCTGCTGCACAAGGTCTTCAGCATCCGTATAAACGCCCATTCGCAGGAAGAAGTTCAACAACGGCCGCTGATGACGCCGCACCAGCGTTTCGAAAGCCGCGCGCTCGCCCTGCCGGGCTTGCAGCATTAGGAGACAATCGTCGTCTGCGTTAGTGTTGGGCATGGAGCACAGGGCGTTTCGGGGTCGCGTTATCATGGCCCTTTCGAGCCGCCATGCTCAACCAAGAAAATGAACGCATCGTCTCCTGCAGGCGTTCGTATGGTTGAGGAATTGTGGTAACATCTGGACATGAGATTGCATCTATGAGGATCAAGCATATGAACATTCGTGTATTTGCACCAGTATTGATGGCGACATTCGCGAGCGCCATCCTGACGATTGGCGGCGCGGGATGCCGACGGAACACCGGCGCGACACCTTTGGGAAGCGTCTCCAACGCGCCGGCCGCGGTAACGCAGGCTGACACGCTGTCGCCGGCACAGGCCAGCCTCAATCGCGGACTGAACTGGCTGAAAACGCAGCAACAGACCAACGGCGTTTGGTCCAACCCCAGTTTTCCCGCACTGAGCGCGCTGCCTTTGTGGGCCATCTCGGTGGCGGCGCGGCCGGAAGATGGCGATGCGGCCAACCGCGCCATCGCCTATATCGTCTCCTGCGAGCAGCCGGACGGCGGCATCTACGTGCCGGTCCCAGGTCGCAAGGGCGGCGGGCTGAGCATCTACAACACCGCCATCTGCATGACGGCGCTGCACTATGCCAAGCGTCCGGAACTGGCCCCGCTCATCAGGAAAGCGCGCAGCCACGTGGCCGGGTCGCAGCATCTGGGAGGCGACGAGTATTACGGCGGTTTCGGCTACGACAAGGCTACGAAAAGGCCCTACACCGACCTGATGAATACCCACTGGGCCTTGTCGGCCATGCGGGTGACCCAGGACGCCGAGGACTCCCGGCCGGCGGGTGAAGCCCGCGTGGACGCCGACTGGGATGCCGCGCTGGCCTATGTCACCAAGCTGCAGAATACGGCCGAAGGCTCCGACGCCGACAGCGCTGGAGGTTTCGTCTACAACCCCAACAATCCCCAGGGGAACCTCGGCACCAACGCTGCCGGCCGCGTCTTTCTGCGTTCGTACGGCAGCATCACTTACGCTGGTCTGCTGTCGCTGATCTACGCGCAGGTCGGACGCGACGACCCGCGCGTGGTCTCGGCCGTGGACTATGCCTCGCGGCACTGGACACTGGAGGAGAACCCCGGCATGGGACGCCAGGGCCTCTTCTATTACTACAACATCATGGCCCGGGCGCTGTCTCTCACCGGCCTGCCGGCCATTCCCAAAGCGGACGGTTCCGGCGAGATCGCCTGGCGCGACGAACTGATCGCCCGAATCGTCGCCGAGCAACAACCCGACGGAAGCTGGGTCAACAGCGACAACCGGTTCTGGGAGGGCGACCCGGTACTGTCCACCTCCTACGCGCTACTGACGCTGGAATACGCCCTGGGCATGATGAAGTGACAGGAACTCTCGCATGCGGCACCTTGACCGATCCAACTACATCGAGGCCCTGCTGGCGTGGAAGCAGCCGTGGCACAATGGTTACTACGCGATGTACTCCAGTCTGCTGGATGCCGTCGTCACCGATCCGGCGCTGATGCTGTTGCCGATCGACGACCACCTCGTGCATCGCGGCGACGGCGTTTTCGACACCGGCAAGTGCGTCGAGGGCGCGCTCTACAATTTCGGCGCCCATCTGGATCGCCTGATCCATTCGGCCGCAGCCATCGGTCTGACCTGGCCCGGCGGCCGCGAGGAGATCGAGCGGCTGACGCATACCACGGTGCGCACGGGCGGACACCGCAACTGCCTCGTGCGCGTCATTCTCGCCCGCGGTCCGGGCAGCTTCGGGGTTAACCCCTACGACGCGCCCAAACCCGCGCTTTACATCGTCGTCTACGCGTTGGACCGGCCTTTCATGGCGAAACATCCCGATGGCGCCACCGCGCGCCGCAGCCAGGTGCCACCCAAGCCGCCCTCCTTCGCCGGCATCAAGAACTGCAACTACCTGCCGAACGTGATGATGAAGCGCGAGTCGCGCGACTGGAACGTGGATTTCGTGGTCGGTTTCGATCACGACGGCCACCTGACCGAAGGCCCCACCGAAAACGCCGGCATCGTCACGACCGGCGGCGAGCTGGCCTTCCCGAAACTCGACCACATCCTGGCCGGCACGACCATGTTGCGCGTGGCGGAACTGGCCGGACAGCTTGTCAGGAGCGGCGATCTCTCCGGCGTCGCCTTCCGCGACATCACCGAGGAGGATATCTTCGGCGCCGCCGAGATGCTGATCGTGGGCACGTCGCTCAACGTGGTCGCCGTGCGCTCCTACGAGGGACGACCGATCGGGACCGGGATTCCCGGGCCCATACAGGCGCGGCTCAACCGGTTGCTCGAGGACGACATCGCCGGCAATCCCGAGCGCCGCGCCGAACTGCTCTGACAAGATGCTCAATTGGAGGATCATGCGCGTCACACTGGTCTCGTTACGCCCCACCGAAGCCGCCGATCAGGCCGGCCGGCCGGCGCTTACGCCCGAACTGCTCGCCGCCACCGGCGCGCGCTATTCGCGCAGCAACGATGGGCTCGATGCCATCCTGGCGCGCATTGACCCCGCACGGCTCGATCAGTCGGTGGACGCCATCTTCCGCATGCTCGACTACGGGCACCAGTCCATCGCCGACATGGCGCCGGTAGCCATGTTCATGGATGGGGTCTCGGCCTGGCTGGCATATTACGTCTGGTCGCTCTGCCCCCTGGCCGGCGGCCAGGAGAGCTCCACGCGTTACATCCGCATGACGCCCGAGAGCCTGCTGCCTCCAGACGTCCTGGGCATACCGGCGGAACAGCACGGCGCCTGGCATGCCGCCATGCTACGAGCCTTCGAACGCTACGAGCGCCTGTACTCAGGCTGGCAGGCGTTGGGCGCGGCCGTGCCAGAACTTGTGCGTCTGCCGGAATCCCTACGGAACGATGCCTCGGAGCGTGCCGCGCGCCAGGCGGAACGCATCCGCCGCAACTACGCCTTTGACCGCGCGCGTTACCTGCTTCCCGCCGCCATCGCCACCAACCTCATGCTGGTCATGTCGGCTCGCGCCTGGGCCGCGTTGTGTCAGCATCTCTCGGCGCAACCGTTGCCGGAGGCGCGCCGCCTGGGCGAGGCCATCCGCGCCGAACTGGCGTTGGGCGCGCCGCGTCTGTTGCGGCACGCCCAGGCCACTCCGGCGCTGACGCAGGCCGTGCGCGACGAATTCGATCTGCTGTCGGCGGCCGCGCGACAAGGTCCCTCCGCCGCGCTGCGCGCCACGGGAGCGGCGGCGGCGCACCCCTGCACCGCCCATCTGGGTGTGTGCGCGCCGGCGGCAGCGGACGGGCAGGCATTCGCGCACGACCTGCGTTACCACGAGAACCGCTATGCCTGGATCGGCCCCGCGCTGCGGCGCACGGCGGTGCGTTTCGGCTGGGAGGCCGTGGCCTTCGCCGAAATCCGCGACCTCAACCGCCATCGCACCGGCCGCAAGCACTGTCCGCCGCTGCCGCTGGGTTTCTACGCCGCCGCCGACCAATTGCCCCAACCCGACAGCGCCGAATATCGCCTGGCGCCGGCCGAGGCGCTCTCCGACGCCATCGCCACCGGACAGGATCTCACGTTGCAGGCGCACACGCGCCTGGCGGCGGGCGATCCGTCGTACGTCTACTGGACACTCCTGGGCACGCAATTCGCGTTCGAGCACGTGACCACCGCCGACGAGTTCATCTACGAGGCCGAACTGCGCACGGGCACGGGCGCCCACTTCCGCTATGCCAGGCATCTGCACGACGCCCTCAGCCTCTGGTACGAGCGTTACCCGGAAACCCGCGGCGCCATCCTCGAAGGCGCGGCCGAACCGGAATAGCTCGCGTAAAGCAAGACGCCCGTGGAACAGCCCATTGGGTTATGATACCAGTCGTGTCTGCCGCCCGGTCGATTGCCAGCTCCCCAAATCAGGCGTTCGAATCCCGCTCCGCGCGCGTGGAGAATCGCCTGGATTTGGATGTTGGGCCGGTTCTCTTTCCATTGAGGGCGTCGAAGACTGCCGAGGGATTGCGAGAGGCTATTGTCAGAAGTGCCTTGGCTGGTCCCTCCGGTTGGCGTCGTCCTTGCTCCCAATTCTGCAAGGTGCGCGTGCTTACGCCGATCATGACGGCAAACTCACCTTGCGACACGTCCAGACGCTCCCGAACCATGCGTATATCAGGCGGGCGAATCTCGTAGACCCGACTCGGCGTCCGATGGCCTGCCTTGATCTCGCCGGCTTCCTTGACGCTGGCGACCAACTTGGCAAAATTATTATCCTTCATATCAACCACTCCTTGACCATCGTCCGGAGGAACTTCAGTTGCTCCGGCGTCAGGCCGTCTTGATCCGTCTTCCTGTATGGCAGAAGCATGTATATCGTGTCAGGTGGGTCCCAGAAGTAGATGACCCGCAGAGCACCTCGCTTGCCCCTGCTGGGAAAGTTCCACCGAACCTTCCGCAACCCGCCTCCGCCACGGATGATGTCGCCTGCATCCGGTCTGTGCATAAGCGCCGTCTGCAACATGCGATACGCCTCATCCGGCAAGAGGTCTCTGATCTCTCTCGTGAACACCGACGTATCGATGAAGATCATGTTGGTAGTATACGCCATTGGCGTATGGCGTCAACTTGATTGTTCGGTTCATTCCAACGGCTGTTTTGCGGCTTGCCTGACTATGACGAGTGGATTATCCTGCCTTGGCAAGGAAGACGCGCCATGACATAGCATGAGCCGCCGTCAACCTGTGGATGCATGCGACATGGACAAACTTGCCCAACGAGTACGCGAACTAGCCAGTCAGCGGCGCGCCGTGATTCTGGCGCACAACTACCAGGAGGCCGCCGTTCAGGAAGTGGCGGACTTCGTCGGCGACTCGCTCGAGCTCAGCCGCAAGGCGGCGGCTACCGACGCCGAGACGATCGTCTTCTGCGGCGTCTATTTCATGGCCGAGACCGCCGCGATCCTCTCGCCGCGGAAGACGGTGTTGCTGCCCGATCTGCAGGCCGGTTGCCCGATGGTGACCATGGCGCCGGTCGAGGCGGTGCGCCAGCTCAAGGCCAAGCACCCGGGCGCGATCGTCGTCACCTACGTCAACTCGAGCGCCGCCGTCAAGGCCGAGAGCGACATCTGCTGCACCTCGGCCAACGCCGCGCAGATCGTCGCCGGCCTGCCCGCCGATGCCGAGATCCTGTTTGTGCCGGACCAGCATCTGGGCGCCTATGTCTCGAAGGTCACCGGCCGGAAGATGATCCTTTATCCCGGCTGCTGTCCCACCCACGCGGCCATTTCGCCCGCCGACATCGCCGCCGCGCGCGCCGCCCATCCGGGCGCGCCGGTGATCGCCCACCCCGAATGCCGCGCCGAAGTCTCGGAGCTGGCGGACGAGGTGCTGTCCACCAGCGGCATGTGCCGCTTCGCGGCCACGTCGCCGGCACGCGTCATCATCGTCGCCACCGAGACGGCGATGCTGCATCGGCTGCGCAAGGAGAACCCCGGCAAGACCTTCGTGCCGGCCTCCGAACGTGCGGTCTGCCCCAACATGAAGCGCATCACGCTGGAAAAGGTGGCGTGGTCGCTGGAAGATATGCGCTACGTCGTGACCGTGCCGGAGGAGATCCGCGTGAAGGCGCTGCGCGCCGTCGAACGCATGGTGCAGGAACGCGCGCCAAACGCGAACTGAACAGGGCGCGACGGCATAGGCGACCGAGCCGGCGCGGGACGCCTCGACACGCACGCCATCAACTGTCCGCGTGCTCTTGGTCGGTTTCACTGGTTTGACGGCGTTCCTGTCTGCTGGATAGACTTCCACCTATGGACCATCAGCTCTGGCTTGTCGCGTTAGGATTCGTTCTCGGGACCGTTGGCACACTGATTGGAGCGGGCGGCGGCTTTGTCCTGGTGCCGGTCCTGCTGCTGCTATATCCTGGCGACACTCCGGAAACCATTGCCGCAGTCTCTCTTGCAGTTGTCTTTTTCAATGCCTTGTCGGGGTCCTGTGCCTACGCACGGATGGCACGCATAGACTACCGGTCCGGCCTGCTATTCGCGGCCGCGACCATCCCGGGCGCGATCCTCGGTGCCTTGACCACGGGATACATTCCGCGCCAGACGTTCAATGCGGTCTTTGGCCTCCTGATGATGGTGGCAGCTGTGTACCTGTTCCTGCACCGCGACCGGGAGACCGCACCGATGGTCCGCGTGGGCAACCAGCGCACGACCAGAAATCTCGTTGACAGCAGCGGCAAGGTATACACGTTTTCGTTCGATCTGAGACTGGGCATGTTCCTAAGCGTGTTTGTCGGATATGTCTCAAGTCTGCTGGGCATTGGCGGCGGCATCGTCCATGTTCCGGCACTTGTCCGCCTGCTGAACTACCCCGTGCACATCGCTACCGCGACTTCACATTTCATTCTGGCCGTCATGGCGTTGACGGGGACGATTGTTCACGTGGCGACAGGCGCATTCGCGCAGGGCAGCGTCGGCCGCACGATCTATCTTGCGGTAGGCGTCCTGCTTGGAGCTCAACTGGGGGCGGCGCTATCCGCGGGTGTGCATGGGTCGTGGATTATTCGCGGCCTGGCCATCGCGCTGGCCTTTGCCGGAATCAGAATTCTGCTGCTGGCCGTGTAAACCGCGATCGGTCTTGACTGAGATAGTCCAGTCTCGTATTATCCCAGACCGAACTACGTCTCAGCGGAATCCAGAACCATGCCCTCGAACTGTCGGAACCATCGCCCCGCGCCGCCGCGCGCCGCCGCCACGCTCGACCGGAGCATGCTACCCCTCTGGCGGCGCATCTACCAGGAGTTCGCCGCGCGCGGTCAAAGGTGGGGGCTGCCGATCAACGTCGGCATGACGCTCGTGCATCTCTACCTGCATCCCGACGAAGCCGAGCCGGCGCATCTGGCCTCCGCCAACTGCTTCCCGCGCCAGACCATCACCTTTGTGCTGGACGCGCTCGAGCGCCAGAAACTGGCGCGCCGCGAACCCCACCCCAGCGACCGCCGCCGCAAGCAGGTGGTGCTGACCGCCGCCGGGCGCAAACTCGGCGCGCGCCTGTTCGCGGACCTGCTCGGCTTCGAGGCCCAGGCGTTGTCGGCCATTCCCGCCGGCAGCCTCGACACCTTCAGAAACCTAGTCAAGTGTTATGCCGATGCGCTGGCGCGTCACAACGCGGGCGCGCTCCCGGCCTGAAAGGATTGACCGCATGCTTCCGCCACTCCCCAGTTACCGCCGCGCCGGCGCGGCCGCCTGCGCCGCACTGTTGCTGGCCGCCGGCTGCGCGCACTTCGAACCGGAACGCGCCCGCCGCGAACACACCGCGGCATTCACGAACGCGTTGACAATGCTGCATGCGAGCCTGCCGGACAGACCGTTGTCGCTGGATGACTGCGTTCGCCTGGCCATGACAAACAACTACGCGGCGCGTCAGGCCGATCTCGAAAAGGAACTGCTCCGCATCGGCAAGAACGTGGCCTTCACCGCCTTCCTGCCGAACGTCGCGGCCAACGCCGGCTACAGCGCCTACGCCAAGGAACCCAACCCGTCAACGGAACGCCGCTTCGCATCCGCCGGCGTGGAGGCGGGCTGGCCCATCTTCATGCCTTCCACGTGGTTCCTGTATGCCGCCGCACGGCACGGCTTCGCCTCGGCCGAGACGACCGCTTTCTACGTGCGCCAGGGGATCGTGCTGCAGACGACGATGAACTATTGCGAGGTGCTGCTGCAACAGGATACCGTCAGCGCGCTGGAAACCCAGTTGCGGGCGGCGCGCGAGAACGCCGCGCGCGTGGATGGCCTGGCGGCCGAGGGTTTTTTCC
>JAQULY010000223.1 GCA_028718445.1 Kiritimatiellia bacterium | reverse complement strand
CTGGAGCGTGGTTGCTTTCGCCCGCGTTCGCCGGCGTGAGCGTCTGCTACGTACTGCTGCAACTGGCCTACTCTTACGGACTGAAGCGCGTAGCCCTGCTGGATATCTTCATGATCGCGGCAGGTTTCGTGCTGCGCGCCGTGGCCGGCGCCGCCGTCATCGCCGTGCGCATCTCGCCCTGGCTGCTGCTGTGCGCTTTTCTGCTGGCGCTTTTCCTGGCGCTCTGCAAGCGCCGGCACGAAAAGAAGTCCCTGGGCAGCAATGAGGCCGGGCATCGCAGCGCGCTGTCGGGCTACAACCTGCGGCTGCTGGATCAGTTCATCGCCATCGTGAGCGGCGCCACGATCGTGTCATACGCCATGTACACCCTCTCCGGCGAGACCTCCGCGCGCTTTGGCACTGGCTGGCTAGGCCTGACGATTCCCTTCGTGATGTTCGGCCTCTTCCGTTATCTCGATCTGGTCTATCGCCGCGATGGCGGCGGACGGCCGGAGAGAACGTTGCTGACCGACAAGGTGCTGCTGGCGACCATCCTGCTCTACGCGCTGACGGCGTTGGGGATTTTCCTGGCCGCGGATGCGACGCTGACCCACGCCCCCGCTTCGCAATCAATCAAGGCTCAATGACATGAGGGAATGCGCTGCTAGGCCACCAGCCCGAGCCCCGACAGCGCCAGCAGCAGCAGCCCGAGCCCGACGCGGTACCACGCGAAAGGCACGAAGGTGTGCGTCTGGACGTATTTCAGCAGCCACATGACCGCCGCCAAGGCGGTAACAGTCGCCACGGCAAAGGCGGTGATGGCAGTCGGATCGGTCAGTTGGGACGCCTGCCCGGCGGCAATGGTCATCTTCACCTGCAGGGCACCTGCCGCCAGCATGGTGGGGATGCCCACCAGAAAGGCGAAGCGCACGGCCGCCGGCCGCGACTGCCCGAGCAGCAAGGCCGCCATGACCGCCGCGCCAGAACGCGATGTGCCGGGGAAAACCGCGGCCAGTAGTTGGGCCGCGGCCACCGCGAAAACCACCGGCCACGTCACTTCGTCCGTGAGCTGGCGACGGCGGGCGTGCCATTCGATGCCCAGGATGGCCACGCCGCCAATGAGGGTGGCGGCGGTCACCGGCCGCACGGTCTCGGGTAACGACAGCCCAAGCCATCCGGCCAGCGCCCCTCCCGCGCAGGTCAACGCGAAGCATGTCACCAGCTTGACCAGTTCGTCGCGCACGGAGGGCTCGCGATAGCTGGTGGCCAATCGCCGAATGCTCTTCCGGAAGACTATCGCCGCCGCCGCGATGGGGCCTACCTGTATCAGCAGGTTGAAGGCGTCGGACTGATGGTTGCCGATCAGGTTCTGAGCGACCAGCAGGTGTCCGGTGCTTGAGACCGGCAGGAACTCGGTGACGCCTTCGACGATCCCGAGAACGATGGCTTGTGCGATAGCGTGCATGGTGCGCCGATGGGCAAAGAGGCAAGATGGCTGGTTACTGTATGTATGCCTCGATCAATTGCCGGCTGATGCTGATGGGGTGGGGAATCGGGGGAAGATGGCCGCGCCGGAACCATCCGGCCTCCCCGATTTCAGCGCCGTCCGGCCTGAGTTCTCCCGCGGCGTACTCGGCGGTGAAACCGATCATCAGATTGTTTGGAAAGGGCCAGGGCTGGCTGGCGAAGTAACGGATGTCGCGCACCTCGATACCGACCTCCTCGCGGATTTCGCGCGCCACCGTCTGCTCCAGCGACTCTCCCGCCTCCACGAATCCGGCGATTACGCTGTAGAACGACGTCAAACCGGTGGCACGGCGAGCCAACAGAATCTCGTCGCCGCGCGTGACGCGCGTAATGGCCACAGGATTCAAGCGGGGAAACACATCGCGTTTGCAGGGGATGCAGCACATGGCGCGTTCGCCGTTGGTCTTGCGCGTCATGGCCCCGCCGCAGACGCCGCAGAAGCGATGCGTGCGGCGCCAGTGCAGCAGTTGGAACCCCTGCTGTGCCGCCCCATAGACTTCCGGCGCGACGAGATCGTAGAGTTCGCGCAGCCCGATGGCGACGATGCCTTGCCCCTCCGGCGGCGGTTGCACGGCTTCGTGCACGCGCACGAGACCAAGCGCGGGAGTCTCGAACTGCTCCGTCAGACCATCCGATTCCGGCAGCACGTCCACCGGTTGGGCCTGGCCGTGACCGTCGAGGCGCACCCACAGGCCCGCGCCCGTAAACACGAATTCGCGCGCTTTGTCCATGTCTCAGCGCCGCTTGGGCGCCGCGTGAATGCAGGTGCCATGCAGCGCATGGGCCGCCTCCATCCACGACTCCGACATGGTCGGATGGCAGTGGATCGTGCGGCCGAGTTCGACGGCGGTCATCTCGTTGCGGACCGCCACGGCGGCCTCCGCAATCAGTTCCGTGGCATGCGCGCCGACGGCCGCGGCGCCCAGCAGACGATCGCTGGCGGCGTCCGCCACCCACTTGACGAAGCCTTCGGTGACGCCCGCGGCCATGGCCTTGCCCAGCGCGGCGAAGCTGAAGATGCCCGTCCGCACCTCGCGTCCCGCCTGCCTGGCCTGTTCCTCCGTCATGCCCACCGTGCCGATCTCAGGCGTGGTGAAGATGCAGGCCGGCACCACCGTCTCGACGCGGCTGCGCAAACCGGCGGCGGCCTCCGCGGCCACAATGCCTTGCGACGTGGCGGCGTGAGCGAGCTGCACGCTGCCGCTGACAATGTCGCCGATCGCGAAGATCGAGGCCTGCGACGTGCGGCAGGATGTGTCCACCGCGATCTGCCCGCGCTTGTCTGCGGCAATCCCGGCCCGCGGCAGATCGAGCGACTCCGTGTTGGCCTTGCGGCCGATCGCCACCAGCAGCACGTCGCCCGCGATGGCCTGGTCCTTGTACTTCCCGCGCACGCCCGCATCGTCCGCCTCGATGGACTCCAGCGGCGCACCCGTGAACAGCTTGATGCCCAGACCCTCCAGATGCTTGCGCAGCACGCGGCGCACGTCGCGATCCACCATCGGCAGAATATCTTCCAGCATCTCGACGATGGTGACCTGCACGCCCAGGTGAGCCGCCAGGCAGGCGAACTCGCAGCCGATGACGCCGCCACCAAGCACGATCAGGTTGCGCGGCAGCTCGGTCAGGTCAAGAAAGGCGCGGCTTTCCATGACGCGCGGATGGCGCGGCAGGAAGCCCGGCATCGCGGAAACGCTGCCGCTGGCCACAATGATGGCATTGGCTTCGAGCCACTGCGCTTCCGCACCCTCGCGGTGCACCGAGAGGCGCCGAGTTCCCTCGAAGCGCGCGGCGCCGGAAAAAATCTCGACCCCGTTGCCGCGCAGCAACTGCTGCACGCCGCCCGAGAGTTTCTTGACGACCTCGTTCTTGCGGGCCAGCATGCGCGCGAAATCGAACGTCACACCGCTGCCGTCCACTCCCAAGGCGGCGCCATGCCGGGCCTGGTGGTAGAGTTCGGCGGAGGCGATCATGGTCTTGGTGGGTATACAACCCCAGTTGAGACAGGTGCCGCCAAAAGCTTCCTTCTCGACCAGGGCCACGCGCTTGCCAAGTTGTGCTGCGCGAATCGCCGCCGGATAGCCGCCGGGGCCCGCGCCAATTACGGCCACATCGAATGTGCTCACTGTTTGCTCCTCGTTCGACAGGCGCCAAGATGGGCCACAAGGGCGGGAAAATCAAGCGGAATGTGCGGGCGATAACGGCGGACGATTGGCTGGTCACTCAATCGTTGGCCGTTCTCGTCGCCGCTATCGTCCACCGACCCGCTGCCGCTACCACTGCGCCGGCATGAAACGGTCCACGTCCGCCTGCGTGATAATGTGCTTCGGCAGGTAACGCACCGGTTGCAGTTCCAGGCCGTTGAACCAGTCCGCCGCCGCCTTCAGTGCCACGGCGCCGTCGGCCTCCGCCGACTGGTAGGTGATGGCGTAGATGTCGCCGGCCTTAACGGCGTCCATGCCGATCTTGCTATTGCCGGCCGCCACAACGACGATGTCGCTTCGTCCGGCTTTGCGGCAGGCTTCGGCGATGCCGATGGCCTGCGCGGAATCGTCCGCCGCACAGATTCCGGTCAGTTCCCGGCCAAAGCGGGTCAGCCAGTCGGCCACGACCTGCTGGGTTCTGGCCGCTTCGAAACCGGGCGCCTGCATGTCGAGCACCTTGATATCCGGCGCGTAGGACGCGAGTTCCGAGACGGGAGCGAAGGTGCGGGCAAAGAACGGCGATCCGCCCGGCGCGTGCCGCACATAAGCCACGGCGCCGCGCTTGCCAAGCTTGTCGGCCCAGGCGCGCGCCAGCATGCGGAACTGGCCCCAGTCGTCCGGGCCGGTCCAGCAGATGGCGTACTTCAAGGCCTGGTGATCGGGGTGCATGTTGCTCAGGATGATGGGCACGCCGGCGGTGTTGACCTTGCGCACCTGCTGCACGGCGACCTTGGCGTCGAGCGGTATGAGGATGACCATGTCGGGGCGGTCGTTGACGGCCTCTTCGAGCATCTGGTTCTGCACGTCCATCTTCCAGTTCGGGGAAAGCACGCGCAGTTGCATGCTGTAGGCTTCGGCCACCTTGCGCATGCCGGCGCTGTAGGCCGTCAGGTACGGATGATCGCCGTTGATGATGGCGATGACGCGTTTGCCGATGGCGCCGTCCCTGGGCGAGGCCGGGATGTTAATCTTTTCGGCATCCCAGCCGGCGTACTCCATGTCATACCAGTGCAGGGCATTGGTTTCCGGCAGCGACTCCGGCTGGGGCGGGCGCGGTGGCGGTATCTTGGGCTGCAGTTCCAGCAGCAGCGGCTGCCCGTCGCTGGATTTCAGGCTGGAGATGTCTATCGCCACCGATCTAGCCAGGTTCGCGGCGGCGTCGAAGCGCGACGCTTGCTCCTCACGCACTCTGCCGCAACCGGCAAAGGCAAGCGACAGGGCGAGAACGGCAACTGCGCGGGCGATCGGCGTCATCATGGGCATAGTCCTTTCTTCACGTGTGGTACCGTCAAACCTTGCGGCACTCCTCGATCAGCGCCGCTCTTTGTCCCTTGAAACGGGCCTGCCGATGGGCGGTCCAGGCTTCGTGCAGGACGACCAGGGCTAGCACCACGCCGGCCACGAAGATGCGGAACTCGCTGCCGAAGCCGAGTCGGTTGAAACCGTTGAAAAGCGCGGCGAAGGTCAGGACGGCGACGGCGCTGCGCAGGACGCTGCCCTTGCCTCCTGACATGGCCGTGCCGCCGATGATGGTGGCCGAGATCACATCCATCAGCGAGCCAGTGCCGAGGTCGGTGGTCGCTGAGCTCATGCTCATCGCGAACAGCGCGCCGCCGAGCGCCGCCAGGGAGCCCGAGAGAGCGAAGGCGGTCTGAAGATAACGGTTCGGATTGATGCCGGAGACCCAGGCGGTTTCGCGGTTACCGCCAACCATGTGGAAGTTGCGTCCTGGCCGCGTGCAGGCCATGAAACCGTGACAGCCGGCCACCAGCAGCAGCGAAATCAAGACGCGTCGCGTGACCAGCGGCAGCAGCGGCTGCTCGAGAAAGTCGGCCAGCGCGAAGTCGGATGGCGCCGTGACGCTCAGGGAAGCGCCATGACTGAACATGTAAATCAGGCCCTGCACGACCGTCAGCGTGCCGAGGGTGACGATAAATGAGTTGATTTTGGCCTTGGATACCAGCAGCCCGTTGACGTAACCGGTCAAGGCGCCCGCCAACACGGCCGCCGCCAGCGCGCCGGTCCACCCCAGGGCCGGCCGCAGGCCGATGACCAGCATGGCGCCCAACGTGAGCGTCGCGCCGATGGAGAGGTCCATCTCGCCGCAGATCATCACGATCGTAAAACCGATTGCCACCACCGCGTTGAGGCTGGCCCCTTTGACGATGACCAGCAGATTCTGAAGGGTGAGGAAACGGGGCGCCACGAGCGACATGCACACCAGCACGGCCAACAGCAGCCAGTAGATGCGGTAAGCCTGGAGCGACGTGCGGAAACGCGCCTGTACCAGACGCGGGGCGGGCCGTTTGGAGAGCGCGTGCGGATGGTTAGGCATCATCCCTCCCCAGTCTGCGCAGCGCGCGCGCGCCGAGGCCGGCCACGGCGATGAACACGACGCCCTTGACTATGCGTTGCGAGAAGGTGTCAATGCCCAGGAGGGTCATCAGGTTGCCCATCACGCCCAGCAGCAGGACGCCGCCAAGCACGCCGACGATATCGCCGCGTCCGCCCGCCAGCGTCATGCCGCCGAGCACAATCGCCGTGACGGCGTCGAAGTCGAAGCCCTCGCCGATGTAATATGCGCCGACCTTCGAGAGCGACGTCATCAGGATACCGGCCACGGCCGCGGCGCAGGCTGAGAGCACGAAGGCGAGACCGACCGTGCGCGGGACCCGCACGCCGGTCATCCGCGCCATGTCGGCATTGGCGCCGACGAGTTTCAACTGCTGTCCGAAAGCAGTGCGTTTCATGGCGATTTGCCCGGCCACGACGCACAGCACGAGCACCAGCATCGGCAGCGTTACGGGGCCGATCGTGCCGGCGCGGTACAACTCCGCGAACATCCGCCCGGCCTCCGTCCCTCCGCCCTTTACGTCCGGGTATATTTGACGGTTCATCCAGATCCACCGCATCAGCCCCTTGGTCACGTATGACATGGCCAGCGTCCAGATAATCGGGTTGGCCCGGAAGCGCCCGATTACCACCGCGTTGATACAGCCGATGGCAGCGCCCGTGAGCATGCCGGCGGCCAGCGCGGCGACGAGGCCGAAACGCAGCATCTCGACGGCCACGACGCCGGCGATAGCCATGGTGGTCGGGACTGAAAGGTCGGCAAAGTGCCCTGAGTAGGTCACGAAGGCCATGCCGACGGCCACAATCCCCAGCAGCACGACGCCGTCCACAATGTTCAGAAAATTGTCCGCCGTCAGGAACTTGGGGTTGATGCCTGCGCCGACCAGCGCCAGCAGCGCCAGCATGGCGAAAATGCCGGCGCGCTGCAGCAGCGCGCTGAAGTTTCCCAGCCTTGGTTCGCGCTTGCCGGCCATGTCAGCCGCCTCCATTGGCGGCGAGCAGCACGGCATCTTCACTGAGCTCGCGTTTCGCCATTTCGCGGATGATGTGGCCTTGCCGCATGATCATGACGCGGTCGGACAGCGTGACCAGCTCGGGCAGGTCCGACGAGATCAGGATCACCGCGTGGCCGCGATCGGCCAGCGCCTCGACCGCTTTGTGAATGGTCAGTTTGGCGCCGACATCCACGCCCCGCGTGGGCTCGTCCAGAATCAGGACGCGCGGCTCCACGGCCAACCACTTCGCCAGCAGCACCTTCTGCTGGTTGCCGCCGGAGAGGTTGCGCGTCAGTATCGCCGGGTCGGCGGGATGGACGCGCAGCTCGTCCATCAGCCGTCGCAACGTGGCGGCGCCGCGGGCGGGCCGGTACCACCCGCCCGGCGCCAACCGGGGCAGAAGCGCCGCGAGCGCGTTTTCGCGGACGGTTAGACGCAGTGCCAGTCCTTCGGTCTTGCGGTCTTCGGTCAGATAGACGACGCCTTTGGCGATGGCGTCGCTCAGGTGGCGTGGCCGGAATGGCCGGCCGTCCAGCTCCAGGCCTCCTGCGTCCAGCGGATCGGCGCCCACGATGGAACGCGCCAGTTCGCTGCGGCCGGCTCCGGAGAGCCCGCCCAGTCCCAGGATTTCGCCGGTGCGCGCCTCGAACGAAATGTCGTGGAAGAACCCGTAGCGCGTCAGTCCCTGCCCGCGCAGGCGCGGCTGACCGGGCGTGCGGTGGGGCTTCTCGCCGTACAGACCGGTGGCGTCGTGTCCGACCATCATCTCGATCAGTTGCGTTTGTGTGACCTCGCTGATGGCCCGCGTGGCGACGCGCTTGCCGTCGCGCAATACGGTGATGCGGTCGGCGATCCGGAAGATCTCGGGAATGTGGTGCGACACGTACACGATCGCCAGGCCCTGTTCGCGCAGGCGGGCGACAATCTCGAACAGGCGATCAATCTCCGTGCGTGAAAGCGACGAGGTGGGTTCGTCCATGACCAGGATGCAGGGACGGCGCTGCAGCACCTTGGCGATCTCGACGAGCTGGGCTTCGTGCTGACTGAGCGTCTCGACGGGTGTAGCGGGATGCAGTTCCAGCCCGACGCGCTGCAACGCGGCGCGCGTCAGCGCGTCGCGCCGGGCGCGATCCACCACCACCCCGTGCTTCACCGGCAAGCGGCCCGCCAGGATGTTCTCGGCGATGCTGATCGGGCGCGCCAGGCTCAGTTCCTGGTAGACCATGCCGACGCCGTGCCGCGCGGCGGCGGCGGGAGAATGCAATCTGACGGGCTGGCCGGAAATCAGGATTTCGCCATGGTAGTCCGAAAAGCAGCCAGCCAGCATCTTCATGAGGGTGGACTTGCCGGCGCCGTTTTCGCCCAGAAGGGCGTGCACTTCTCCGGCGTAGACGCTGAAATCCACGCCGTCAATCGCGACGGTGCCCGGAAAGCTCTTCCGCACCGCTCGCATCTCCAGCGCCAGCCCCAACTGTGAAGGTTCAGCCACGCGG
>JAQULY010000222.1 GCA_028718445.1 Kiritimatiellia bacterium | reverse complement strand
CGTCAAGCTCGGCAGCCGACAGGAAACTGTAGTGCATGGCCTCGGTCAGACCGAAACCCAGCAAGGTTTGGCGACAGAGCGCCTCGGACCGTGTCTGGGCATCGTCGGCGCCCGGCACGGCGATGGCGGTGGGCGTCACATCCGGCAGTTGCGCCAGACCGTGGATACGGGCGACCTCCTCGATCAGGTCGGCTTCGCAGACCAGATCGCCGCGCCACGACGGAATCTGAAAGGCGGTTTCGCCCTCGTCCGCCTTGGTTACGCGCAAGCCCAGCGCCGTCAGGATATCGCGCACGACCGTTGCATCCAGTGGCAGGCCGATGACCTCGCGAAGACGGCGCTGGCGCAGGGCTACAGGCGCGGGCGCGGCCGGACGATAGTCGGCGTCTATCACGCCCGGCGCCACGCGGGCGCCGGCGTATTGAGCCAGTAGTGAGACCGCGCGCCGGCTGGCCCAGTCGGCCACGTCGCGATCCATGCCGCGCTCGAAGCGGTAGGAGGCTTCCGTGCGCATGCCCAGAGCCGTGGCGGTGCGCTTGATGGACGGCGCTGCGAAGAGGGCGCTCTCCATGAGCACGGTGGATGTGCCGGGGGCGATCTCGCTGCCTGCTCCGCCCATCACGCCGGCCACGGCCACCGCCTCGCGCACGTCCGCGATCACGAGCATCTGCTCGTCGAGCGCGCGCTCGGCGCCGTCGAGCGTCCGCAGCTTTTCGCCTGGGCGCGCCTTGCGAACCACGATGGTGCGGTCGGCCAGACGCGTGTGGTCGAAGGCGTGCAGCGGCTGGCCGCACTCCAGCATGACGTAGTTGGTGACGTCCACGATCAGTCCCAACGGACGTACGCCGCACTGTTCGAGGCGCCGCTGCATCCAGGCGGGGGAGGTGCCGTCATGCACCTCGGTCAACACGCGCGCGGTGTAGCGCGGGCAGAGGTCCGGAGCCTCGACGCGCACGGCGGCCAGGTGTTCCGCCGGTTCGCCCGCGACCGGGAAATCCACGGACGGCAGTTTGAGCGGACGGCGCAGCAGCGCGGCGAACTCGCGGGCGATGCCGACGATCGAGAGGCAATCGGGACGGTTCCAGGTGATCTCGAGGTCCAGGATCGTCTCCGGCGGCGGCAGCACGTAGCGCAGGGGCGTGCCGGCCTTGAGCGCGGCATCGAGAATCATGATGCCTTCGTGATCGGCGGAGAGTTTCAGCTCGCGTGCCGAGCAGAGCATGCCCTGCGAAGGCACACCGCGCAGCTTGGCGGCCTTGATGGTGAAGCCGCCCTCCGGCACCTCGGCGCCGAGGCGCGCCAGCGGCGCCTTGATGCCGGCGGCGCAGTTGGGAGCGCCACATACCACCTGCCACTCCTGCGTGCCGTCGGAGACCTTGCAGATGTGCAGATGATCGGAGTTGGGATGGGCGACGCAGGTCAGCACCTCGCCCACGACAAAGTGGTCGTCAAGAACGGCACCGCTCTGTTCGACGCCTTCGACTTCAATGCCGGAGAAGGTCAACTTGTCCACCAGATCGCGGACCGAGAGGCCGGTGAGATCCACATATTCGCTGAGCCAACTGACAGGTACTTTCATGGTGTGCGTCCTCGGGCTGGCGCGTACGCGCTATGCGAATTGCTCCAGGAATCTAAGATCGTTCTCGTACAGGTGCCGGATATCGGCGATGCCGTAGCGGATCATGGCGATGCGCTCCACGCCCATGCCGAAGGCGTAGCCGTAGACGCGGTCCGGATCGTAACCGACATGCCGGTAGACGCGCGGGTCCACCATGCCGGCGCCGGCGATCTCGATCCAGCCGCTCTGCTTGCAGACGCGGCAGCCCTGTCCGCGGCAGAGGTGACAGGAGAAGTCTACCTCAACGCTCGGTTCGGTGAACGGGAAGAAATGCGGACGGAAGCGGACGCCGACATCCGGCCCCATCATGGCTCGCGCGAAGTGCGCCAGGGTCGCCTTGAGATCGGCCAGCGAGACCGGCGTCGTGTCCACGTAGAGACCTTCCACCTGGTGGAAACTGGCACTGTGCGTGGCGTCGGTCGTGTCGCGGCGGTAGCAGCGGCCGGGGGTGACGATGCGCACGGGGGGCGGTTGGGCGAGCATGGCGCGGATCTGCACCGGCGAGGTCTGGGTGCGGAGCAGTTTGTCGTCATCGAACCAGAAGGTGTCGGCGGCGTCCATCGAGGGATGATGCGGTGGGGTGTTGAGGGCGGTGAAGTTGTTGAAGCGTGTCTCGATATCGGGGCCGTCCGCCACGGTGAAGCCCAGGCGGCTGAAAATGCGCACGACCTCGTCAATCACGCGCGACACGGGATGTTGCGCGCCGGCGCGCCACCAGCGGCCTGGCAGCGAGCAATCGAAGGCGGGCGCGGCCTCGGAGGGCTGGACCGTCAGCGCGGCGGCGCGGGCGGTCATGGCGGTCTCCAGTTCGTTGCGCCAGGCATTGGCGCGCTTGCCGAATTCGGGGCGCTCGGCGGGCGGCACGTCCTTGAGTTGCTTCATCACGGCGGGCAACAGGCCGTTGCGGCCGAGATAGCGGATGCGCGTCTGCTCGAGCGCGGCGGCGTCGTCGGCCGACGCGACGGCGTCGAGTGATTCGGCATGCAGGGCTGCCAGTTGTGCTAGGTCCATAGCTGCTTCCTTGACTGATGCGTCCAAATGCGGATGGCCCGAAACGAAAGCGGCCACCCCGCGGACGGGATGGCCGTGCAAGCGCCTCGATGGGTGGTGAGCGGATCGCTCAGGCCAGCGCGGCGCGCGCCCGGGCCACGATCGCTTCAAAACCCTTGGAATCGTGAATGGCGATTTCCGAGAGCATCTTGCGGTTGAGCGCGATGCCGGCCTTGGTTAGGCCTTCGACCAGGCGGCTGTAGGTCATCCCCTGGGCCCTGGCGGCGGCGTTGACGCGCCCGATCCAGAGCTGGCGGTACTGGCGCTTCTTCAGCTTGCGGTGTACCGTCGCCATACTCATGGCGCGGTTGACGGCGGCGACGGCCTGCGTGAAATGCTTGCTGCGGCTGCCGCGAAAGCCTTTGGCCTGGTCCAGTACGCGTTTGCGGCGCCTGCGCGAGGCCGGTGAGTTGGTGATTCTGGGCATGGGATATCTCCGTTATGGCAGGTGAGGTTAGTGGGTGGACAGCATACGCTTGAAGATATGGTTCACCGTTTTGTCGAGGGTCTTCATGCCACGGAGATTGCGTTTGCGCTTGCGCGTCTTGCAGGAGGCGAGGTGTGCCTTGCCGCCGCAGGTGCGCAGGATCTTGCCCGTGGCCGACTTTTTCATCCGCTTGGTGGCGGACTTCTTGGTTTTTTGCTTTGGCATGGTCTTGTCTTTCCGGTCAGACCGAGCTCTTCGCGCGGCCCGACCCGGGAGACGCCGGACAACCCGAAGGGCAGTCAGCCAAGAGCAGCCCGGCAGGCGGGCATCTCCCACGTCGGCGGCACTCCACCAGGAGCGCCAAAGGCAACAAAATACATCTTCCCATGCTTGCCTGTCCATTCCTATCATGCACGCGGCGAGGTAATATGCAGACGATCGGCTTTATTGGAACCGGGGTGATGGGCGGCAGCATGGCAGGACACCTGCAGAATGCCGGCCACCCGCTTTGCCTCTTCACGCGCACGCGCGCCAAGGCGCAACCGCTGCTGGATCGCGGGGCGGCGTGGGCGGATTCCCCCGCGCAACTCGCGGCCAGGTGCGAGACGGTCTTCACCATGGTCGGCTACCCGTCCGATGTCGAAGAGGTCTATTTCGGCGATTGCGGCCTGCTGACCGGCATGCGGCGCGGCGCGCTGCTGGTGGACATGACCACGTCGCAGCCGGCCCTGGCCGAGCGCATCGCGGCGGAGGCCGAGCGGTTGGGAGGGGAGGCGCTGGATGCGCCGGTCTCCGGCGGCGACAAGGGCGCGCGCGAAGCGACGCTCTCGATCATGGCCGGCGGCAGCCGGCACGCCTACGAGAAGGCGCTGCCGCTGCTGCGGCTGATGGGACGCGAGATCGTTTACCACGGCCCCGCCGGCAGCGGACAGCACTGCAAGTTGTGCAACCAGATTGCCATCGCCGCCAACATGGTCGGCGTCTGCGAAGCGCTGGCCTACGCGCGCCGCACAGGCCTCGATCCCGAACGCGTTCTGCGGAGTATCTCCGGCGGAGCGGCCGGCAGTTGGTCGCTCGCCAACCTCGCGCCGCGCATGCTGGCGGGCGACTTTGCGCCCGGCTTCTACGTAAAACACTTCGTCAAGGATCTCGGGCTGGCGCTCGAGGCCGCCAGGACGATGCGCCTCGATCTGCCGGGGCTCAGTCTGGGGGAGCGGATGTATCGCGAGTTGCGGGACGGCGGCGAAGGCGACAGCGGTACGCAGGCGCTCATCAAGCGCTATGCATAGCACGTGGAGGCGCGCGTCAGCGGCGCGCGCGCGCGGCCTGCACGAAGCCGGCGAACAGCGGGTGCGGGCTGAGCGGTGTGGACTGGAACTCGGGGTGGAACTGACAGGCGATGAACCAGGGGTGTGAAGGCAGCTCGATCATTTCGACCAGGCTGCCGTCGGGCGAAAGCCCGGTCAGCGCCATGCCGGCCTGCTCAAAGGCCTGGCGGTACGCATTGTTGAACTCATAGCGGTGACGGTGACGCTCCGAGATTTCCAGCGCGCGATAGACCCGTGCCGCCAGCGATCCTTCGGCCAGCACACACGGCTTGGCGCCCAGTCGCATGGTGCCGCCCATGCCGGCTGCGCGCTTCTGTTCCTCCATCAGCGCGATGACCGGGTGGGGCGTGCGTTCGTCGAACTCGGTGCTGTTGGCGCCATCCAGACCGCAGACGTTGCGGGCAAACTCGATGGCCGCGCACTGCATTCCCAGGCAGATACCCAGGAACGGTGTGCCGCGCTCGCGGGCATAGCGCACGGCGGCGACCTTCCCCTCCACCCCGCGCAGTCCGAAGCCGCCCGGGATCAGCACGCCGCTCACGCCGCTCAACTGCTCTGCCGGCGAACCGCTCTCGAGCGCCTCGGACTCGATGCGGCGCACCTTGACCCTGACGCTGCCGGCAATGCCGCCGTGGGTCAGGGCCTCGTAGATGCTCTTGTAGGCATCGCGCAGCTCGATATATTTGCCCACCACCGCGATTTCGACCTCGCCATTGGCCGGTTCGATCAGGTCTCGCAGCATCGCCTCCCAGTCGGCCATGTCCAGGCAGTTGACATGCAGGCGCAGCCGCTCAAGCACGTAGACATCCATGTCCTGGGCCGCCAGATCGCGTGGCACCTCGTAGATCGAATGCTTGACGTCCTGCTCCTCGATTACCAGTTCGGGTTCGACGTTGCAGAACATCGCGAGCTTGCGGCGGTGATCGTCGCCCATCGGTCGCTCGCACCGGCAAACCAGGATGTCCGGCACGATGCCGATGGTGCGCAGGATGCCGACGGACTGCTGCGAGGGCTTGGTCTTGAGTTCGTCCGCGGCCTTGATGAAAGGCACCAGGGTCACGTGCACGAAGAGACCGTTGTCGCGGCCGATTTCCTGCCGCAACTGCCGGATGGCTTCAAGGAACGGCAGGCTTTCGATGTCGCCGACGGTGCCGCCGATTTCGGTTATCGCGATATCCACATCCGGGCCGTCCAGCGAGCGGATGGCTGCCTTGATCTCGTCGGTGATGTGGGGGATCACCTGCACGGTCTTGCCCAGATAGCCGCCCTTGCGCTCGCGCTGGATAACCTGGCTGTAGATGCTCCCGGTCGTGTAGTTGCTGGCGCGCGTGCAGGCCTGGCCGGTGAAGCGCTCATAGTGGCCGAGATCCAGGTCCGTCTCGGCGCCGTCGGCGGTGACATAGACCTCGCCGTGCTGATAGGGCGACATCGTGCCGGGATCAACGTTCAGGTAGGGATCGAGTTTCTGCATGCGGACGCGGTATCCGCGTTTCTGCAGCAGCAAGGCCAGCGAGGCGGCGGTCAGACCCTTGCCCAGCGAGGAGACCACTCCGCCGGTGATGAAGATGTGCTTGGTCATGTCCGCTCCTCCGAAGTATCTTCCGCCGGCACGGCCACCGCGCCGGGTTCCATGGCCAGTTTGCCCTGGCGGTCCGCGACTTCCACGGGATAGTCGCCGTTGAAGCAGGCGCGGCAGAAGCGCGCCGGCCCATCCTTGAAGGGCGCCAGCAGTCCCTCTTCGCTGAGGTAGCCGAGCGAGTCGGCGCCGATGCAGACGCGAATCTCCTCGACCTCGCGGTGGGCGGCGGCCAGTTCAGTCTCGGTGGCGAAGTCAATGCCGTAGAAGCATGGCCGGCGCGTTGGCGGACAGGAGATACGCACATGCACCTCGGTAGCCCCGCAGGCGCGCAGCAGCGCGACGCGCTGCCTGACGGTGTTGCCGCGCACAATCGAGTCGTCCACCACGATGACCCGACGGCCGGCGACGGTCTCCGGCAGCACGGCCAGTTTCAGGTTGAGGCCGGCGACGCGCTGTCCGGTCTCGGGCATGATGAATGTGCGCCCTACATAGTGGTTGCGTATGAATCCCATGTCCAGCGGGATGCCGCTGGCGCGCGAGTAGCCGATCGCCGCCGACATGCCGCTGTCGGGAATCGGGATCACGATATCGGCCGCCACCGGATGCTCACTGGCAAGCCGCATTCCGTAGGCGACGCGCGTCTGATGCACGTTGTAGCCGAAGACCATGCTGTCCGGCCGCGCGAAGTAAACCATCTCGAACACGCACTGCGCGCCGCGCGCGGCCGGCTCGGCGAAGCGGTAACTGCTCAGCCCCTTGGCATTGACCGTGATCAGTTCCCCGGGCTCGACCTCGCGCAGGTAGTCGGCGCCGATCTGCCGCAACGCGCAGGTTTCGCTGGCGAAGACATATCCTTCCCCAAGGCGTCCGACCACCAGTGGTTTGAAGCCATAGGGATCGCGCGCCGCCATGACGCTGTCGCGTGTCATCAGCACAAACGAGTAAGCCCCCTGAAGCTCGGCCAGCGCGCGTCCGACGCGGCGCACGCGACTGCGGTAGTAGGGGTCGGCCAGCAGATGGACCAGCACCTCGCTATCGGTGCTGGTCTGAAAGATCGCGCCGGATTGCTGGTACGAACGCCGCAACTGGCCGGCGTTGGTGAGGTTGCCGTTGTGCGCGATGGCCCAGGCCCCGTCGGCGCACTCGGCCACTAGCGGTTGCACGTTCTGCGCGCGCGGCGCGCCGCAGGTCGAATAGCGCACATGTCCGATGCCCAGGTTACCGGGCAAGCCCGACAGCCTGTGCCCATGGAAAACCTCCTGCACCAGGCCGGCACCCTTGTGAACGTGCAGCAACTTTCCGTCGCTGACGACCATGCCGGCGCCTTCCTGTCCGCGGTGCTGCTGCGCGAAGAGTCCGGCATACAGCACTTCAGCCGCATGCGCGACGCCATGCACTGCCATGACGCCGCACGACTCGCGGGGTCCATCGAACCGTCCTGAAGAAGCTTCATGTTGCATCGCGCGAGTTTGCTCCGCCGGATGTAACGCAAGCAACATGCCAATATGGCAGCGGGACGTCAAGAGGGCATTGGAGTTGCCGTTCGGTCCCTTAACGGGGCTGAAATGGCCATCCCCATCAGGGATTGCGCCAGCCGGTTGATAGGCGCAGCCCAGCTCAGCCAGGGAAGCCTTGACAGTTTTGTCCGAAGGTTGGCGCGATTGAATACACAATTGTCGGCGGTGGCGTCAGCAACGGGAATTGTCTTTCCACGCTCCGGGGAGTTGTGGTAGCAATGACGCAGTCATGAACCCCCGCATAGCTGCCAGCCAAGTGGTCACCGCTGTGGCGGGACCGGATATTGTCAAACCGCGCGACGCTTATGCCGCCGTGCGCAGCCTGGCGTTCATTTACGCGAACGGCGTTGCCTATGGTCTGCACCACAACATCACGCGAACGGCCATCATGGATGCCGTTTCGGTCCTTACGACCTTCCACAAGGCTCATGGCGACCTGACGATCGAGGTGATCGAGGGCGATTTCCAGTTGGACGGACACGTAACCGGGCCGGCCATTGCCAGCATGCAGGAATTGGCCAAGCGGTTGATGTCCATCGGCGCCCAGTCGCTGACCTTCGGGCAGGGGGTGGCCTACGAGGAACTGGCCCAGTTGGCGGCGTGTCTGTTTGCGGGCGAGGCGGTGATGAAGGAGGCGGGGGGCTTCGCCGGCCTGGTGCAGGCGGCCAACATGCCGCACATTCATTCGACCGTCTATACCTACCGGCGCGTGTCCGCGGACGAGACCGTGGTCCACAAGGATGTAGCCGCCGCGGCCGCTAGCTTGAAGCCCGAGGTGCAATCGAGCATACGCGAATATCTGGAGCAGGAAGGCGGTGCCAACCCGCTGAAAGAGGTTACGCTCGACAACGAGGAAGTTGTGGGTTTTCTGGCCGGGATGACGGCCGCGGCAGACGAGGACGAGCACGGCGATGCGCGCGAGTTCGTGCGCAAGGCGACGCTGCGGTTGCGCCGGCTCTGCGAGGGTCTGCTGAGCAATGCCAGCAACCGCACGCAGAAGGGGCGCCGTTCGTTACGACGTATGATCGAAGCTGTGGAGCA
>JAQULY010000221.1 GCA_028718445.1 Kiritimatiellia bacterium | reverse complement strand
CCTTCGCCCTGCAGTGAATAGAATATCTCGGAGATGCGCATCGCGTGACTGGTGCGATGATTGTAGGGGCAACGCGCCATATCGGCAATCTTTCTGACAGCTTCTCAGTGAGGTTGGGGCGCGAGCGGGGTGCATGTGTGCGGGAGCGGTTTGTTGCTCGTGCCATGAGCGCTTGAGCATGTAGCACGGGAGCGGCGCGGATCGGGCCGGAAAGCCGGCGCGTGATCATGGGCCGGCTGCGGCGTCAGCGGGGGCGGCGCAACCGCGAGGTTGGCGCCGTCCCCGCTTGCTTGCATCCGACCCATGCTGACGCGCCGTTTTCCGGTCATCCCGATCCGCGCCGCGCTTGCCCCCGGCGGCGGGACCCGGGTACTGCGCTCGGCTCAGGAGCCGCCGCCGGGCCGCTGTTGCGCAGTGCCGACACGCCTGATCCGCAGCCAGGCGATCGGTTGCGTGGAACCAGTCCTGTGTCTGGTCCTCGCACGCTCTGATGCGCCCTACTCGCGCCCCAATCTCACCTCTGACTGACCAATTGCGGCAACGCTCAGCTCTCAAGACGCTCAAACTCTCAATTGCCATTTCCACGGCGCTGTGCGATTCTTTGCGGCCATTTGGCGCCGCCATTGGCCGGCGCGGTCCTATGTTACACGTCTTCTTCAAAACGGCGGCGATGTTCGTGGTCATGTTCGCCGGCTACGCCGTGCGTCGGCGCGGGCTGGTGGACGAGCGCTTCAATCGCCAGTTGTCGCTGCTGCTGATCAACGTCTTCTTCCCGTCCCTGATCTTCGAGTCGCTGACACGCAACTTCACCTGGCGCACGCTGCTGTCCAACTGGACGCTGCCGGCCGGGTCGGCGATGATCATGCTGATCGGCTGGCTGGTCGGTCTGGCGTGCCGTCCCGCCCTGCGCCATCAGCCGCGCGCCACCGCGTGCGCGTTTCATTTCCAGTGCCTGATGAACAACTACTCGTTCCTGCCGATCATGCTGGCGTCGCTGATGCTCGACTCGAGTGGTGTCGCGCGCATTGTCTTCTCGACCATTGGCGCGGAGTTGTGCCTTTGGACGGTGGGTATTCAGGTGTTGACGGGCAATCGCGGCACGCCCGCGGTGGCGTTGCGCAACCTGATCTCCATGCCGATGCTGTCCATGGCGGCCGGCGGCGGCGTCCTGCTCTGGCGGCACTACTTCCCGGAAGTCACGCAGGCGCTTTGCGACGGGGCGCTGACTTCCGGCATCGCCAGCATGCTGGGCGACGCGCTTCGCCTGGCCGGCCAGGCCACGATCCCGGTGTCGGCCGTGATTGTCGGCGCGCGCATGGCCGGACTGAACACGACGCACCTCTATTCGCGTCCGATGGCGGCCATCGTGGTGTTGCGGCTGGCGGTCATTCCCGCGCTGGCGACGCTGCTGATCATGCTGCTGCCGTTTCCGCCGGATACCCGGCGCGTGCTGCTGATTATCGCGGCGCAGCCCTGCGCCATGGCCAGCGTGACGCTGGCGGAGGTGTATGACAGCGACGCCTCCTTCGCCGCGGCTTCAGTGCTGCTGACGCACGTCTTCTGCCTGCTCACCATTCCGTTGTGGCTCGCCGCGCCTTGGTGGCGGTGACGGGGCTAGAAGGGAATGTCCAGATTCACGAATGTTGCCGGCACCTGGAAGCGCCGCTGCAGCCAGGCACCCACGGCCTGAACGCCGAAGTGCTCGGTGGCGTAGTGCCCGCCGAAGAAGGCGTTGACGCCGAGTTGTTGCGCCAGGTTGTAGCCGTGCAGGGTCGTCTCGCCGGAGACGTAGGCATCCAGACCGGCAGTGGCGGCCTGGGCGATCTCCGCCGCGGCGCCGCCCGAAATCACGCCGACCGTGCGAATCCTGTCCGGGCCGAAGGGCATGACCCGCAGGCGCGGCGACACGCTGTCCCGCAAGCGCGCGGCGAAGGCCGCGCGCGAGAGCGGCCGCGGCAAATGTCCGTGGAAGCCGATCGTCTGCCCATGGTAGTCACCGAACGGCCGGCGTTCGCGCAGTCCCAGCGCGTGGCAGATGCAGGCGTTGTTGCCCAGCACGGGATGAGCGTCCAGCGGCAGATGACAAGCCCAGAGCGCCATGCCATGTTCGATCAGGAAGGCGAGCAGGCGGTAGTTCAGTCCGGTGATGCGCTTGAGCGAATCGCCCCAGCTCAGGCCGTGGTGGCAGATCAGCAGGTCGGCCCCCTGCGCCGCGGCCTTTTCGAAGAAAGGCAGCGAGGCATCCACGCCGCAGCAGACGCGCGTGACGCTGCCGGTCCGATTGGTGACCTGCAGACCGTTGTGCGAGTCGTCGCGAAAGTCCGCGATGCGCAGTGCGCTATCCAGTTCCGCCACCACGCGTTCCAGCGCCACCTTGCCGGCGCATGCAGTACGTCTACCCATGCGAACACACTAGCGCCTTTGCGGTCCGCGCGCAACTTCCGCATGTTCTCCCCATGGTCTTTCCATCGCTACCCGAGTCGGCTCCCGGTTTTCCAGCCGGAAAGCGGATGGCGGCGATCCGCGAGCGGGAAGGTCACGGGTCCCCCGGCAAGTTGCGAGGCGTAGATGCCTTGGATCATCTCCTGGACGAGGCGCGCGCCTTCGGCATTGGAATGGGGTTGTCGGTCCTCCACGACAGCGCGGAGCAAATCCCAGAAGAAAAGGCGGTGCGCCTCCAGGAAGAACCGCGCCGTTGGAATGTGCGTGCCGCAAAGGGCGTAGTCCAATGGCTCGGCTTCCGGAAATTCGCGGCATTCCTTTAAGGGAACGTCCTCGAATGCGGGGCCGTCTTCCGGGGCGCCGCGGCTCCGGCTGAGACGCAAGGGCGATTCCAAGGCGGCGTCGTGGAAGCGCATCGTCAGAATCCCTTTGCTGCCGACGACGGCCACCCCCATGCGGACCGTTCCGCTGGAGGCGTCGAGAAGCCCCCGTCGGCTCTCGAAGATGCCGCGGACGCCGTTTGCCAGGCGGAAACAGGCGAAAATGTCATCCCCGGCCGTTGGGCCGATGGGTTCGACCGTAAGGTTGTTCCCGGCTTTATCGATAGGCCGGCCATCGGCGTTAACCTCGGCGTTGACACTCAAGGGCGGGCCGAAGAAGAAGTTCTGCAGGTCGAGAATGTGGGTGCCGAGGACGATCAAGTCCTCCCCGCCGCCGCGGTGGTCTTCCTTGCCCCTGCCGAGAAAGGACAGAGGGACGCCGATCGCTCCTTCCTCGATCATTCTCTTCATGGTCAGGAAGGCCAGACTGTGCCGGGCATAGTGGGCCACGCAAAGCTTGATCCGATGTCTCTCCACCAGCTCGACGATCTCGTCGGCCTCCTGAAGGCTGCCGGCAAGTGGTTTCTCGCAGTAGACATGGCAACCATGTTCGGCTGCCGCCTTGATCTGGGGAAGGTGGTCGAAGGGGTGCCGGGAGCAGAGGATGACGATGTCGGGGGTTTCCTTCTCCAACATCTCCCGGTAGTCCACGTAATGGCGTTTGGCCTGGGTGACGGCCATTTTGGCGGCGATATCATTTGGATTGGAGTCGACGAGGGCCACGACTTCCACGTTGGGCAGGCCGCGGCATGCCACGTGCAGGCCGTGCAGCCCCAGCATCGGCTTGGAGGTATCCTTGAGAACGCCGACCCGCCATGTTTTTCCTTTCATTCCATGCCTCCGCAACTGCGGCCGCCGTCGATCATATAGTTCGTCCCGGTGATAAACGCCGCCTTGTCGGAGCACAGGTACAGAATCAGATCAACCACTTCCCGCGGTTCGGCGGCGCGGCCCAGCCGGGTTTTCATGTTGGCCATGTCCGGGCGCGTCAGCACCGGGCCCGGGGAAACGCAGCAGGCCCGGACCCCATACGGGGCGCCGCACAGCGCGATCGATTTGGTCAACCCGACGAGTCCGCTCTTGGCGGCGCTATAGTTCACCGCCCCATTGCCGCCGCCCTCCATGCCAGTGACCGACCCGAGGTTGATGATCACGCCGCTTTTTTGTCTGATCATTGTCCCCAGAACCGCGCGGCAGAAGTAAACCGCGCCTTTGAGATTCACATCCAGTCCCCAGTCAATGACGTCGATGGGCATTTCGTGAAACGGGGCGGGACATTTCAACATGCGGCCCTCGGCGCCGCCGGCGAAATTCAGCAGGAGGTCGATGCGGCCGTATTTTTCCAATGCCGCGCGGGCCGCGTTTTCCACCTGCGCATAATTGCGGACATCGACTTCCATTCCCATCGCGTCGCCGCCGTTGCCGCGGATGTCCTCGGCGGCGGCCTCCGCGGCGGCTTTGTTCACGTCCGTCAGGATGACCTTCGCGCCCTCCGCGCACAAGTTCCGCGCCGCCAGCAAGCCCATGCCCGATGCGGCCCCGGTAATGATGGCCACTTTGTTCTTGAATGCCATTTCCGTTTTCCTTATTTGAACAGTCGCCGTTTCATGGTTGGAGCGTCAAAACCACCTTGCCGATGTTTTCGGCGCATCGCAAGACGCCGTGCGCCTTTTCCGCCTCTTGGATTGGGAACACCGCGTGGATGTTGGTGATGAGCTTGCGTTCCGTGAAGAGCGGCCAGAGTTTCTCCTGAAGCGCCAGCATGATTGCGCTTTTCTCCTCCGGCGTGCGGCTGCGCAGCGTGCTGCCGATCAGGCGGATGCGCTTGCGCCAGACGGTTTCGAGATCGATCG
This sequence comes from Kiritimatiellia bacterium, assembly GCA_028718445.1. Lineage (GTDB taxonomy): Bacteria > Verrucomicrobiota > Kiritimatiellia > RFP12 > JAAYLN01 > JAQULY01. The sequence continues at coordinate 3,962 of JAQULY010000221.1, read as the reverse complement.
CGGTTTCGTTGCCACCCATGGTGGCGATCATGATCCAGCGGCCGCCGAACGCCATGTTGCGGAAGCATTCGCCCATTAGTTTGCCGCCGACGCAATCGAGCGCGACGTTCGGCGGATGCGCCTCGATGACCGGACGTATATCCTCTTTCCGGTAATCGAGCACGTAGTCGGCTCCGAGCTTGCGGATGAACGCCGCCTTCTCCGGCGAATCGATGGTGGTGATGACTTCGGCCCCCATCTGCTTGGCGAACTGGATGGCCGCCAGGCCGACGCCGCTCGCTCCGGCCTGCATGTAGAAAACATCGCCATGCTTCATGCCCCCGGCCTCCATCCGCAAGTTGAGGTAGACCGTGCACCAAACCTCCGGCAGCGAAGCGGCTTCGACCATCGACAGACCTTTGGGGATCGGGATCGCCATGCCGACGGGAGCCGTCACCAGCTCCGAATACCCGCCGCCGCCCAGAAGCGCGCAGACCTTGTCGCCCGGCCTGACCGCGGCGTCGGAGGGCGCATCCAAAACCTCGCCGGCAACTTCGAGCCCGCACCATTTCGGCCAGCCTTCCGGGGAGGCGTAACAGCCGTCCTTCTGCATCAAGTCGGCGCGGTTGACCGCCGTCGCATGAACTTTGATCAGGACTTCATCGGCCTTCCGAATCGGATCCGGCATTTCGCGCCAGGCGAAATTCAATTTCTCGTCAAGAATCATCGCGCGCATATTCAGGGCCTCCATTGAGTTTGTTTGGACGCGGCAAGCAGGACTTCCTGGACCAGATAATCGTGTTCACGGGAATACGGGTTGACCATTTCACCGTTCACGAGCCTGGCGAACTCCAGCAATTGGGCCTCGTAGCGGTCGCGTTTGACTCCGAAATCGACGACATGGGTTCCGGCGGGATAGTCCTCGTTGCCTTCGCTCAGCGTCAGATTCATGAGCAATGGCTTGCCGTCGAACCGCTCCAGCGGGCACAAATCGACCGTGCCTTTAGTGCCGCAGATCTTCAAACGTCGCTGGCTAATGCCGTTGACCTCGCGGCTGCAAGCGCGCAAGGTCGCGGTGGCGTGGGGATATTCCAGAACCGCCAGGCAGTTGTTCATGGAATTGGCGGGGTCGCCGGGCGCGGACTTCAGGAAGGGGATGACTCGCTCCGGACGGCCCAACAGGGCGACCGCGAAGTCGATCAAGTGGCAACCCAAATTGAACATGATGCCGCCCGGGAATCCGGCCAGGTAGTTCTGGTAAGTCTCGCCGCCGTAGTCATGGCTCATGTTCCCCTGGAATTCGAAAATATTCCCCAGCCAGCCCGAGCGAACCGCCTTCAGACACCATTGGAAGGCGGGGTTGCCGCGGAACATGTAGCCCATCTGGAAGGGTATCTTTCGCGCCGCGCAACCGTCGACCAAATGTTTGAAGAGCGCGAGGTCCCGTCCGCCGGGCTTGTCCATGTGCATCGGCAAGCCGCGTTCCATGCAACGGATGGCGGTGGGGACCAGGTCGTCGTTCGGTGTCTCGATCGTGACCGCCTGAAGGCCGGGCTGCGCGAACAACTCCTCCTCCGTGAGCCATTTCAAGCCGTCGTAAGGGGTGAGGTCACCGCCGGCGAATTTCACCGCGGTGGACCGACGGTCGTCGACCACCCCGACCAGCTCGAAGACGTCGGGCAATAGGCGCAGGGTGTTGATTTTGACGGAGGCGTGCTCGTGGCACACGCCGATCTGGCCGATTTTGATCTTTTTCATGAAGACTCTCTCGAGCCTATCGTTTCCAGTTGAACTGGGGATTTTGTTCTTTCACCAACTCGGTGATGCGGACGACCTCCAGCGCTTCGGCGTTGGAGATGGGGAAAGGCACGCCCTCGCGGAGCGCGTTGAACAGGTGGCGGGCAATCTCGATTTCGACCTGTTCCCACATGTTGGTGTCCGGTTCGACTCTGCGGGTTTCCTCGATCCAAGGAAGTTCCTGCTCGGCGCTCATGGCACTTCCCGGGACGGGAGTCCCCGCCTCGGCGGCGGCTTCAGGCCAGCGGAATTGCGGAGCGAGATACCGGAGATGGATCGTTTGCTGATCCTGTTCGTACGTCAGTGCGCCACGGTCGCCATAGATCGCGCAATAAGGGCTTGTCAGCGCCGCCGAATTGCTGATCTCCAGTTCGACGACCACCCCGTTTTCGCCCACGAGCGAGATTTTGACGTGGTCGTCGGCATCGCCCGGCGTCAGGACGCGCCGCAGGTAGCTCCATACCTCGCGCACAGGGGTGCCGAGAAGCCGCAAGCCCTGGTCGAGGAGATGGGGCCCCCAGACACTCAGCTGGCCGCCGCCGCAGTCCAGCCGCATCTGCCAGTCGTTCCGGCGCATGAACTGATGGTGTTTGCACAACTTCACCACCTGGATGTTCCCCAGCAGACCGGAGGCGATGATGCCGCATGTGTTTTGAAAGGCGGGTTCGAAGCGGTGGTTGTGACCGAAGAAGAGCTTGCCAGGATATTCCTGGTCGAGTTGCCGGAGCAGCCGGCAATCCTCCGTCGTCACTCCGATCGGTTTTTCCAGCAGGACCGTCTTGCCGGCGGCGAGAGCCTGCGCGGCGTTCCGGGCATGATCCAGGGAACGGGTGGCAATGATCGCCAGTTCCATTTCCGGGTCGGCCAGAAACGCCGAGAAATCATGATATCCTTTTCCGCCGAATTCCGCTTTCAGGGCGTTGACCCGCGTCGGATCCAGATCGCAAAGCGCCACCAGTTCGTAGCGTTCCCGGTCTCGCGAAAAGAAGCGGCAATGCAGGGCCCCGATCCTGCCAATGCCGCAGACTCCGAATTTTATCCGGCTCCGCGTCCGGGGAGACGCTCCTCCGGTCGACTCCAAAGCAATGCGATGTTCGGGCATGGAGAACTCCTGTTACGGGCTGGTTCAATCATACCAATGGCGTTCCAGGCGGGCAAAGCATTGAAGTGGCTTTTCCTGAAAAGTTGAGTGTAAAAATACTTTCTTTTCCAAAAGAGATGCGTTATTTTGCAAACGGATCAAGAAAAGAGATGTGTTTACAATGAAGCTTCAGGAAATTGCCAGGTTGGCGGGGGTGTCATCCGCAACGGTATCGCGGGTTTTCAGCCATCACCCGAATATCCGGGCGGATGTGCGCGCGCATGTTTTCGCCATCGCCAAGGCGCATCACTACCATCCCCGGCTCTCGACCAAACAGAGGAACGTGGTCATCATTGCGCCGGGCGAGGCGATCTACCCGATCCGTAATTGTCTGGAGATGGTGATGATGGCGCTGACCCGGGAGCTTCCCCGACGCGGGTACCGCATCGAGATTCTTCCGCAGGACAATCTGGACCGGCTCGACAGCATCCAGTTCTGCGGGGCGGTGGCGATTGGATCGGAACCGGAGGATTTCAAGCGCTGGGCGGATCGCTTCGTCGTCCCGCTTGTGCTTGTGGATCGGGACGTGCCGCCGGGTTCGTCGGAGGTCTATGCCGTGCGTTCCGACGAGTCCCAGGGGATGGAACTGGCGATCGAGCACCTGCATGGGCGGGGTTGCCGGAAAATCGGCTGTGTCATATATGGCGCGCCCGGGAGCGGCAACGCCGACCTGCGTCGCGCCGCCATCGTCGAGGCGCTCAAGTCCAGGGGGCTCCCTGCCCAGGACTCGCTGATTCGCCTGTCCGGTGATGACAACTACGTGGAGATTGTCGGCAAGTTGCTCAAGCAGAAAGTTGACGCGCTGTTCTGCCCAGGCGGCAACGCCGGGATCGTGGCGGCCTACGCGTTGTCGCTTTTTAATAAGCGCGTTCCGGACGACGTGTCGTTGATCGCCTCGGAGCACAAACTGTTCTCTCAGTACGCCACGCCTTCGCAGACCACGATCACCCAGGATCACGGGGCCTTGGCGGAGCTGGCGGCGGATGCCATTGAAGCGCGACTGGACGGACGCCCCTTTCCGCAGCGCTCCGTTCTCCCGTATAGT
>JAQULY010000220.1 GCA_028718445.1 Kiritimatiellia bacterium | reverse complement strand
GGCTGCGGCACGCGCAGCGGCGCGGAGCCGAACACGCTGGTCTGCCCGGTCTGCCTGGGCTATCCCGGCACGATGCCCGCCATGAATCGCGAAGCCGTGCGCCTGACGGTGCTGAGCGGGATGATGTTGGGCTGCCGGATTGCCGACAACAGCAAGTTCAACCGCAAGAGCTACTTCTATCCGGACATGCCCAAGAACTACCAGATCTCGCAATACGACCGCCCGCTCTGCCTGGGCGGAGCGGTGGAGATCGCGGCGCCGGGCGGCACGCGGAGCATCGGCATCACGCGTATCCACCTGGAAGAGGACGTGGCCAAGAACACCCATCATGCCGCCTGCAGCGGCGTGGATTTCAACCGCGCCGGCATCCCGCTGATGGAACTGGTCAGCGAACCGGACATGCACTCGCCGGCCGAGGCCTTCGCCTTCCTGCACGCGCTGCGGCAGATACTGGTCTACGCCGGCGTCAGCGACTGCAACCTGGAACTTGGCAACATGCGCTGCGACGCCAATATCAGCCTGCGTCCGGCGGGCCAGACCGCCCTGGGCACCAAGACCGAGATCAAGAACCTCAACACCTTCAAGGGGGTGCAGGCGGCGTTGGAGTTCGAGATCGAGCGCCAGGCCCGCGTACTCGACGGCGGCGGCCGCATCTCGCAGGAGACGCGCCGCTGGGATTCCGAAATGGGCGTAACCGAGACGATGCGCAGCAAGGAAGACGCCCACGATTACCGCTATTTCCCAGAGCCCGACCTGCTGCCGGTGGCGCTCGCGACGGAGCAGTTGGAGGCTTGGCGCGCGACGCTGCCGGAACTGCCCGCGGCGCGGCGCGCACGTATGATGGCGGAGTACGGCATTCCCGAGTACGATGCCGGCGTCCTGGCGGCGGACCGCGCCGTCGCCGATTTCTTCGAAGCCGTGGCGCGGCAATGCGGCAACGGCAAGACGGCCTCCAACTGGATCATGACCGAGGTGCTGCGCCTGCTCACCGAGAGCGGCAAGAGCATCGGCGAGTCGGCCCTGACGCCGGCGACGCTGGCGGAACTGATCGGCATGGTGGCCGGCGGCGTCATCAACCAGCCCACCGCCAAGGCGCTCCTGCCGGAGCTGTTCGCCGGCGGCGGCAGCGCGTCGGCGCTGGTGGCGGCGCGCGGGCTGGCGCAGGTGGGCGATGCCGGCGCCATCGAGCGCTGGGTCGCGGAGGTCTTCGCGGCCAATCCCGGACCGGTAGCTGATTTCCGGGCGGGCAAGGCCGCGGCGGCCGGCTTTCTGGTGGGTCAGGCGATGAAGTTAAGCCGCGGCAAGGCCGACCCCAAGCAGGTTTCGAGGGCGGTGCATGCCAAACTCGCCGCGCGCGATGGGTGAGAGATCTTCAGTCGCAGGCGACAATCGCCAAAGCGTAGGCGTTGTCGCGCGCTCTGCCTACTGCCGACCGACCTCCGCCCACAGCCCTTCAGCCATCTTCCGGCGTTCTCCTCCCTTTTTCCGTCCTTTTCGGTTGACGATTACGGGCGACGATTACGGTTCACGATTCGGTTGTTTCTCCTCGTCTTCCGTAATCGTCGCCCGGATTGCCATTTTGCCGGCTGCCCCTACCTCTTCGGTCAGTAGCCCGAAGCACTGTGTGGCGCAGCTGGCCCCAAGTCCAGTGCTCTCACGCCTGCATTTACCCCACTCGCGTCCTGTCCGCTGCCCATTGCGACATCCCAATGTCCGCGATGGACACGCACGCCTGAACAACGTATTCTGACCATTCAGCGCTGGCACTGACGGGAGCACAGAGTGACATCCAACGACGATTATGTACTACAGGTGCTGCAAGAGCAGGGCATGGTCACGCCCGAGCTGATAGACCAGGCCGCGATGTCGCTCAAGCAGGAGGGCGAGACCGTCGTGGACCAGCTCGTCAAGACGGGCGTCGTGACCGAGGAAGACCTGCTCCATCTGATCGCCTCCCAGTTCGGCATGGAGGTCGTCAGCATCGACCCTTCCGAGATCAATCCCGATCTCAAGACTATCCTTTCGTCCGACGACGCGCGCAAGTACGGCGTGGTGCCGCTGGTCAAGAACGGCGACACGCTGACGGTCGCCATGAGCGATCCGCTCAACTACGACACCCTCGACCGGCTGCGCTCCGTGCTCAAGTGCAACGTCGAGGGCGTCGTGGCGCCGCGCAAGGACGTGGCGGCGGCGCTGGACGCGCTCTACCCCGGCGAGTCCGACATGGAATCGCTGATGGGCGAACTCGACGACGGCGACGTGGACCTCTCGGCGCGCAGTCTCGATGATCAGCTCGGCACCGGCGAGACCACCGAAACGGACGCCCCCGTGATCAAGCTGGTCAGCCTGATCATCATGGAGGCCTTCCGGCGGCGCGCTTCGGATATCCATCTGGAACCGCTGGAGCGGCGCTTCCGCGTACGCTACCGCATTGACGGCGCCCTGCAGGAGATGGAGCCGCCGCCCAAACGGCTGCAGTCGGCGATCCTGCAGCGTGTCAAGATCATGTCGGGCATGAAGATCTCCGAGAAGCGCGTGCCGCAAGACGGGCGCATTCAGGTCAACGTGCAGGGGCGCGATCTCGATCTGCGCGTCTCCTCCGTGCCGACCAACCATGGCGAGAGCATCGTCATGCGTATCCTCGACAAGCAGAACCTCGCCCTCGGTCTGCCGCAACTGGGCTTCCTCTCCGACGACCAGCAGCGCTTCGAGCGTCTGATCGCCCTGCCGGACGGCGTTTTGCTGGTGACCGGCCCGACGGGCTCCGGCAAGACCACGACGCTCTACGCCTGCCTGGGACAGATCAATCAGCCCGACCGCAAGATCATCACCGTCGAGGACCCCGTCGAATACCAGATGTCCGGCGTCAACCAAGTGCAGGTAAACCGCGACGTCGGCCTCGATTTCGCGGCGGCGCTGCGTTCCATCCTGCGCCAGGCCCCCAATATCGTGATGATCGGCGAAATCCGCGACGAGGAAACGGCCGATATCGCCATGGAGGCCGCCCTTACCGGCCATCTGGTCTTCAGCACGCTGCACACCAATGACGCGCCCAGCGCCATCACGCGACTGCTCGACATCGGCGTCAAGCCCTATCTGGTTGCTTCGGCTGTGCAGGCCGCGATGGCGCAACGCCTGGTGCGCTGCATCTGCCAGGAATGCAAGGAGCAGCGCGCGCCCACCGAACGCGAACTGAAGATGCTCGGGCCGGCCGCCGCCAGGCTGCAGCAGGCCACGCTTTGGAAAGGGCGCGGCTGCCCGGCCTGCTCGCTCACCGGTTACAAGGGCCGCAAGGGCATCTTCGAGATATTTCCGATCACTGACGCGGTCCAACGTATGATTTTCGACCAGCGTCCGGCCAACGAACTGCGCATCTCCGCGCGCGAGGCCGGCATGCGCACGCTGCGCGAAGACGGCCTGCTGAAGGTCGCCTCGGGGATGACCACACTGGACGAAGTGTTGCGCGCAACCATGGGAGACGCCGACTGATGAGCGCCGTGGAGATGAACGAACTGCTGCAACTGGCCGTTGACGAAGGCGCTTCGGATTTGCACCTGCGCGTCAACATGCCGCCGATCCTGCGCATCCACGGCGCGCTCAATCCGCTGGACACGCCGCCCCTGAAGGCCGAAGACACCGAGCGGCTGATGAAGAGCATCACCTCGCCCGAGAGCCAGCAGGCGCTGCGCGATAACGGCGGTGCCGATTTCGGTTTCGCCTTCGGCCACCTGGCGCGTTTCCGCGTCAGTGTCTTCCGCGAACGCGGCAACGTCGGGGTCGTGTTGCGCCAGATTCCCGCCAAGCTGCTCACGCTGGAGCAAATCGGCCTGCCCGAACAGGTGCGCGAATTGCTCTTCCGCCCGCGCGGCCTGGTGCTGGTCACGGGCCCCACAGGTTCCGGCAAGACCACCACCCTGGCCAGCATGCTCAACATCATCAACGAGCAGCGCGACTGCCACATCATCACGATCGAGGACCCGATCGAGTATTACCACCCGCACAAGAAGTCGGTGGTGACGCAGCGCGAAATCGGCGTGGACGTGCCCTCCTTCGCGGAGGCCATCCGCCGCGCCCTGCGCCAGGACCCGGACGTCATCCTGGTGGGCGAAATGCGCGATCTCGAAACCATGCAGGCCGCCATCACCGCAGCCGAGACCGGCCACCTGGTCTTCGCCACGCTGCACACCACCGGCGCGGCCACCACCGTGGACCGCATCGTGGATGCCTACCCGACCGACCAGCAGGACCAGGTGCGCACGCAGCTCTCGGTCGGACTGGTGGCCGTGATTTCGCAGTTGCTGCTGGTGCGCGCCGACAAACCCGGACGCGTGGCCGCCTTCGAGATCATGATCTCGACCCCCTCGGTCCGCTCGCGCATCCGCGATAACAAGACCTTCCAGATCGGGTCCGACATTCAGACCGGCGCCAAGTACGGCATGATCACGCTGGATTCGCACCTGCTGAACCTCTACCAGGCCGGACTGATCCACTACGAGGATCTGATCACCAAGTCACAGGATCCCGACTCCGTGGTGGAGAAACTCAAGGAGACTGCCAAGTCCAAGCGCTGACCGGCGCGCGGCGGCGAGGCCGTACGGAGAATAGTCGCATGGCGGAAACGACGGCAAAAAAGGATACCGCGCGCTACGACCCCCTGCTGGATCTGGCGATCAGCGGCGGACTGCTAGACGAGCAGCAGGCAGCCGAACTGCACGAGGAGCAGGCGCGCACCGGCAAGTCGATGCGCAACCAGATCGTGGACTCCGGCTACGTCAGCGAGGAAGACCTGCTGGGCATGCTGGCCGGCTACATGGGTTGCGAGGTCATTGACCTGACCGCCGTGGATATCGCGCCCGAAGTGCGCGCCGCCGTGCCCGCCGCCGTGGCGCGCATGTACAACGTCGTGCCGGTGTCAGTGCAGCCCGGCATGGTCACGCTGGCAACCTCCACGCTGGTGGACCCGCTGGCCATGGACGAGCTGATGTTCGTGCTGGCTCGCGACATCACCTTCGTGCTGGCCCGCGAAGTGGACGTGCGCAACCGCGTCAACGAGTTCTACGGCGACGACAGCGAAACCGTCGCCGAGATGCTGAGCAACCTCGAATCGGTAATCGAAAAGGATCCCTCGCTCGGCGCCGCCGAGGGCGCCGACGAGAAGAGCATCGAAGAGCAGGCCGGCGCCGCGCCGGTCGTGCGCTTCGTCAGCCTGGTGCTCTACCAGGCCATCAAGGACCGCGCATCGGACATCCACTTCGAGCCCTTCGAGAAGGAGTTCCGCATCCGCTATCGCGTGGACGGCGCGCTCTACGAGATGCAGCCGCCGCCGAAAAGGCTGGCGCTGCCGATCATCTCGCGCGTCAAGGTGCTGTCCAACCTCAACATCGCCGAGCGGCGCGTGCCCCAGGACGGACGTATCTCGATCACGGTCGCCGGCCGGCCGGTGGACCTGCGCGTCTCGTGCCTGCCGACCCAGTTCGGCGAGAGCGTGGTGCTGCGCGTGCTCGACCGCTCCGTGGTGGCGCTGGATATCGAGAGCCTGGGGTTTCCCGAGGATATCCTCGATAACCTCACGATGGACATCGAGAAGCCCAACGGCATCATCATCGTCACCGGCCCCACCGGCTCCGGCAAGACCACGACGCTCTACTCCTGCCTCAAGCGCATCAACACCATTGACTCCAAGCTGCTGACCGCCGAGGAGCCGGTCGAGTACGACCTTGACGGCATCATCCAGGTGCCGATCAACCCGATCGCCGGCAACACCTTTCAGAAGGCCTTGCGCGCGTTCCTGCGTCAGGATCCGGACATCATCATGATCGGCGAAATCCGCGACTTCGAAACCGCCGAGATCGCCATCCAGGCCTCGCTCACGGGCCATCTCGTCTTCAGCACGCTGCACACCAACGACGCCGCCGGCGCGGTCACCCGCCTGGTGGACATGAACGTGCCGCCCTACCTGGTCTCGTCCACCCTCGAAGCCGTCCTCGGCCAGCGCCTCGTCCGCACCATCTGCCACAACTGCAAGACCCCTTACACCCCCGATGACGAAACGCTGACGCTGCTGGGCCTCAAGCGGGAACAGATCGGCGACCGCCCCTTCTACTACGGCCGCGGCTGCTCGATCTGCAACAACACCGGCTACAAGGGCCGCAAGGGCATCTTCGAGTACCTGCGCGTCACCGAGCCGATCCGCGTGCTGATCAACGAAAAAAAGCCGACGCTGCTGATCCGCGAGAAGGCGCGCGAACTCGGCATGCGCACCATGCGCGAGGACGGACTGCGCAACGTGCTCGACGGCTATACCACCGTGGACGAAATCTTGAGGTACACTTGATGGAGAACGTCATCATCGTTGGCAGCGGGCCGGCCGGCCTGACCGCGGCCATCTACGCCGCGCGCGCCAACCTTAAGCCTGTGCTGGTCGAGGGACTGCAGCCCGGCGGACAGTTGACCGAAACCACGGATGTCGAGAACTACCCCGGCTTCGAGAACCCGATCGGCGGCACGGACCTGATGCAGAACATGCGCCGCCAGGCCGAGCGCCTCGGCGTGCGCTTCGTCATGGACGAGGCCACCGCCGCGCGCGCCGCAGGCCGGGAACATGCGCTCGAACTCGCCTCCGGCCAGCAGCTGCTCGCGCGCGCCGTGATCGTCGCCACCGGTGCCAGCGCCCGCTACCTTGGTCTGCCATCGGAGCGGCAGTTGATCGGCCACGGTGTCTCCGCTTGCGCCACCTGCGACGGCAGTTTCTTCCGCGACCAGCACGTCGGCGTGGTGGGCGGCGGCGATACCGCCATCGAGGAAGCGCTCTACCTGGCGCGCATGACCGCCTCCGTGACCGTCATTCACCGCCGCGACGCCTTCCGCGCCTCCAAAATCATGGCCGACCGCGCGCTCGCCCACCCGAAGATCAAGGTGTGCTGGAACCACGTCGTCGAGGCAGTGCTCGACGTGGCCGCCAACACCGTCACCGGCGTGCGCCTGCGCCACGTCAAGACCGGCGCTCTCACCGAGCTGCCTTTGCAGGGACTCTTCATCGCCATCGGACACACGCCCAATACCGCCCCCTTCAAGGACTATCTCAAGCTGGACGACGAGGGCTACATCGTGACCCAGCGCACCCGCACCAGCGTACCGGGCGTCTTCGCCGCCGGCGATGTGCAGGACCGCAGTTACCGCCAGGCCGTCACCGCCGCCGGCAGCGGTTGCGTGGCGGCCCTCGAAGCCGAGCGTTACCTCGGCCAGTTGACCTAGCAGCAGACCCGCGGGAAGCGCCGCCGCGGCGGAGCAAGCCACCACGCCATGCACGCCAACGTTTCCAGAACGCGCTTCAACATCTACCTGAGGCTACTGCGCATGGCGCGCCCCTATCGCGCGCGCCTGATCGTCGGCGTTGTCGCCGGCCTGCTCTGCGCCGGCACCTTCTTCGGCATGCTGAGCTTCATGCCGGACGCCTTCTCGGCCTTCGACATGGTGGGTAAGCCGGCCGCCACCGCGCAGGTTGACGCTCCCGAACATGCGCAGGCGGCTGAGGCGCACGCCGCACCCGACGGCGCAGGCGCGGCCGGCGTGCGCGCCACACCCGGATGGTTCCGCACGGCCGAACGCATCGCCCGCCGTTTCAGGATTCCGTTGCGTCACGCCGACAACACCCTCACCTGGCAGGCCGTGTTGCTGGGGCTCATCGGCCTGCCGCTGATTGTCTTCGTCCGCATTGTGGTCTCCTACGTCAACCACTACTACATGCGCTGGGTCGGCGCGCACATTGTCCGCGACCTGCGCGATCAACTCTTCGACGTGCTGCAGCGCCAGTCGCTCAAGTACTTCGGCAAGTGCGACATCGGCCATCTCATCAGCCGTTGCGTCAACGACACCGCCAGCGTCGAGCACATCATCGCCGTGACCATCGCCGACGCCGTGCGCGCCCCGCTGGAGATGGTCGCGGCGCTGGCGGTCGCGGTCATCTTCGCCGTCAGGAACGACCTCTCCGCCTTCCTGCTGCTGGGCGGCGTGGCGTTGCCGCTCTGCCTGCTGCCCGTGTTGCTGCTGGGACGCCACGTGCGGCGTTGGACGCGGCGTTCGCTGGAGCGTGTCTCGGACCTGGTCTCGCGCATGCACGAGAACTTCACGGGCATTCGCGTGGTCAAGGCCTTCCACACCGAAGAGGCCGAATCGGTCCGCTTCCACGGCATGAACGCCTACTACGTCAAATCGGTGGTGCGCGCCCTGCGTGCCGAACTGCTGATGTCGCCGCTGATGGAGACCGTCGGCACCGTGCTGGCCTGCGGTTTCGTGGTGGCATGCTTCATCTACAAGGTCAGCCTCACGCAAATCGGCGTAATCGGCATCGCTGCCTACGCGGCTTACCGGCCCTTCAAGCAGATCACCAAGATCAATGCCGCCATCCAGCGCGGCGCAGCCGCGCTGGACCGCATCTTCACGCTGCTCGACACCGACACCGCTCTGCCCGAGGCCGCCGCGCCCGTCAGCAAGACGTCGTTCGACGATCGGATCGTCTTTGACCATGTCGGCTTCCGTTTCGCGCCGGAGGGACCGGACGTCATTCTGGACGCCTGCTTCGAGTTGCCGCGCGGCAGATTGCTGGCGCTGGTCGGCGAGACCGGCTCGGGCAAGTCCACGCTGGCCAATCTACTGGCGCGCTTCTACG
>JAQULY010000219.1 GCA_028718445.1 Kiritimatiellia bacterium | reverse complement strand
AGAGCGGCTTGCGCGCCGAGAGACTGTGCACGTCAATCCGGTTGGCCTCGAGGTCGTAGGGGAAGGGCTGCTCGACATACAGCAGCATGCCGTAGACGCGCGGTTCCTCCGCGAGCAGCCGGTCCAGGATGCCGTTGACGTAGGAAGGGTCGCTGACGGTACAGTTGAAATCGGTGGTGAGCCAGTCCACGCCCTCCTCGATGGCCACGCGGCCTACGCGCGCGATGCGCGCGTAGTCCCAGGCGGCGTCATTGCCGCGGAGCTTGATCTTGAGACATTTCAGGCCGTCGCGCCGGATCCAGTCGCGCAGCACCACCGGGTAGCCGTCGTCGGGTTCGCGCCCGGTCAGATCGGAGGCTTCCAGCAAATCCTGTCCGCCGACCAGATGCCAGGCGCTCAGCCGTGCGGCCGGCGTCACGAAGTAGTCGGCCGGGTACTTGCCGGCGAAGGAGCCGGCAGCGCCATCCGCGGGAGTGAGATAGGCGGAAAGGTCGGCATTCATGTAGCGGGCGTTGTATGTGTCGTAGACCGGCAGACCGTGCAGTTGGCCGTATGCGTCGTGCAGCGCAATGTCGAAGGCCGAGTCGCAGACCAGCGCCCCCAGCCAGGGCATGGGATCATCGCCTCGCGCGGCATTGAATGCGCGCCAGAGCGGCTCAAGCTGCGCGCCGATAAAGGCGTGACCGATCTCCATGGGGTGCCCCTGCGCCGGTTGTCGCGGCCAGACGTCGGCCAGCTTCACGCAGAATTCTCTGAGCACGTCTTCGCGTTGACCGTAGGGCAGTTTGCTTGGCCAGACCCAGGCGGCGCTGAGCGGGGTTTCGCCCCAGCCCTCGGCGCGGCGTCCGGCGCGGTCCTCAACACTCAGGCGGACGCGCGCGCACAGGATGTGGGTGACCGTCTCATGCCCGAACTTGAGCGGCAGACGCAGGGTAACCGGCAGGAAATGGAGCGCTGCCCCAGTGACGCGCACATCGGTAGGTTTCTTTTTCATTGAATTTTCAGAATGAATAGGGTCTGTGATATCGTCGTGACAAGGCATGTGGTCAGTATCGCCGACAGTCGCCTGAAGCGCAAGGCCCACCCATGCCCACCTGCACTCGCCCTTGCGCATGCGGCAAGCCGGAAAACGGCGCGTCAGCATGGGCCGGATGCAAGCAAGCGGGGGCGGCGCAGCCGGCCCATGATCACGCGCCGGCTTTCCGGTCCGATCCGCGCCGCTTCCGTGCTACGCCTCCACGCCCTCAAAACACGGTCAGTAGATCGCTCCTGCTCACGCACCCCACTCGCACCCGCATCTCATTGACCCGCTACGGCAAGGATTCAGTTGCCGCTTTGCGTGTCGGGTCATGCTCTGCTATCGTCTTCCCGGTTTCCCGCCTGAGCGCTCTGACGGTCAGGATGGTATAGCTCTGACATGCACACTACATTAACCTATGCCTTTGTTGCGCTGGCCGCCTACCTGCTGGGGGCGATCCCCTTCGGCTTGCTGGTCGCGCGCCTGCGCGGCGTGGACATCCGCACCGTAGGCAGCCGCAACATCGGGGCCACCAACGTTTTCCGCTGCGTCGGTAAAGGCTGGGGCATCCTGACCTTCCTGCTCGACATGGGCAAAGGCTACGCCGGCGCCATGGTTTTGCCCTGGCTGGTGAGCCAATGCACGGGTGACGCCGAGGCGGCGTCTTCCGGTCTCAAGCTGTTGGGCGGCGCCATGGCCGTGGCCGGCCACAACTGGCCGGTATACCTGGGCTTCAAGGGCGGCAAGGGCGTGGCCACCAGCGCCGGCATGCTGCTTGGACTGGCCCCGGCTGCCTGCGGGGTGGCGCTGGCCGCCTGGATCGTCGTGCTGTTGGCGGGCCGCTACGTGTCATTGGCATCCATCGTGGCGGCGGTCGTCCTGGCCGTGACCGCCTGGATGCCGCGTTTCGTCACGCCCGGCAAGTGGCATCTGCTGCCGCTGGCGCTGACTTTGCTGGCAATCCTGGCGATCGCCAGACACCACGCCAATATCCGCCGCCTCATGGCCGGGACCGAGTCGCGCTTCAGTCTGCGGCGCCGGGAGGAGCAGGCCGCAAGCCCCAAGCCATGAAAGTCACGATCATAGGCGACGGCGGATGGGGCACCGCGCTGGGCTTGCTGCTGCACGGTTACGGGCACGCGGTCACCATCTGGGGCCCGTTCGAGGAATACCTGTCCGAAATCCGCGCCGCGGGCGTCAACCGCAAGTTCCTGCCCGACGTGCCGTTGCCAGGCGATCTGCGTTGGACCGCCGATCCGGCGGCGGCAATGCGTGGGGCCGAACTGGCGGTGCTGGCCATGCCATCCAGGTACTATGGCGATGTCTGCGCTCGCTTCCGAGAGAGCATCGCGTCGGCGATGCCGCTGGTGAGCGTCACCAAGGGCTTGTGCGAGCAGACGCACCGCGTCATGAGCGCGTTGGCGCGCGAGGCGCTGGGGGCGCGGCGTGTGGCGGTGCTGTCGGGGCCCAGCCTGGCCGCCGAAGTCGCGCGGCAGTTGCCGACAGCCGTGGTCGCGGCGTCCGATGACGCGGCCCTGGCCGCGACCGTGCAGCGGCTCTTCAGTGGGCCGCGTTTCCGGGTGTACACTTCGAACGATCCTCTGGGCGTCGAACTGGGTGGCGCCCTCAAGAACGTCATAGCCGTGGCCGTCGGCGTCAGCGACGGACTCGGCTTTGGCGACAACACGCGGGCGGCGCTGATCACACGCGGCCTGGCCGAGATGACGCGCTTGGGCAGCGCTATGGGGGCGCGGCCGGAGACTTTCGCGGGACTCAGCGGAATGGGCGACCTGATTGTCACCTGCAGCAGCACGAAGAGCCGTAACCACGCCGTGGGCATGCGGCTCGGGCGCGGCGAAAGCATCGGAACCATTCTCGACGGCATGCAAATGGTTGCGGAAGGGGTCTGGAATTCGCATATTGTATATGCGCTGGCGCAGGAAGCGGGGGTCGAGATGCCGATCTCGGCGCTGGTCCACCGCTTCTGTGACGAGGGCCTGTCACCCCACGACGCGGTGGAGGAACTGATGGGGCGCGAGTCTAAGGCCGAAGCGGTGAGGTAGAAGAGCGATGCTGTCAACATTCCTGAAATCGAAGATGCACCACCTGCGCGTGACGTCGGTGGACCCCGAATACGAGGGCAGTCTGCTGGTGGACGAGGACTTGCTTGACGCCGCCGGCATCGGCAACTACGAAAAGATCCTGGTGGCCAATCTGGCTAACGGCGAACGTTTCGAAACCTACGCGATTGCCGGCGAGCGCGGCAGCCGGGTCGTCTGTTTGAACGGCGCGGCCGCCTACAAGGGCGAGACCGGCGACCGGCTGATCGTGATGACGTGGTGCCACCTGACCGAAGCCGAGCGGCGCAAACACCGTCCCCGCGTCGCGCGCTTCGACGAGCGCAACAATCCGCTGCCATGATCTCACCGGTTGCGTCCACTGAACCTCCGCGAGTGGCCATGGAGTACAAAGTCGTTGTCGTCGGCGCATTTGGCGTCAACTGCGCGGTACTGTGGGACCGGCAGCGTGCCGCCACGGTGGTTGATCCGGGTGAAGATGCAGAACGGATTCTTGGCGTCCTGCGGAGCAGCGGCCTGACGCTCCGTCAAATCGTGCTGACGCACGGCCACATAGACCACATCTCCGCCCTCGATGTGTTGCTGGCGGTGCAGCCTGTGCCGGTGAAGATGCACGCGGCCGACGCCGCCTGGGCGTTCACGGACGTCAACGTCTTCCCGCCGTACAACAACGTGCCCGCCAGGCCCGCCGCTCTGGAGGAGATTGACGAAGGAAGCCTGCTGGCGGCCGGCGACACGTCGTTCCGCGTCCTGCACACGCCGGGGCACTCTCCCGGCAGCATCTGTCTCTACTGCGAGTCCGAGGCCCTGCTGATCAGCGGCGACACGCTCTTTGCCGGGACCGTCGGCCGCACTGATTTGCCCGGCGGCAACGGCAGCAAACTGGCGCGCTCGCTCAAGCGGCTGGCCGTCCTGCCGGATGCAGTCACGATCCTTCCCGGCCATGGTCCGGCCACGACCATTGGGGACGAGATTGTCGCCAATCCCTTTCTGCGCGGCGCGCGCCGTACATAGGCGTGACGCATCGGCAGCGGCGAAGAATCACCCACGAAAGACGCGAAGGAGCGCGAACGGTGCGACTACTTTTTCGTGTTTTTTCGCGTGGTTGGTGGGCAATCATCGGCGCCGAGGATTCATTGCCCACGAAAGACGCGAAAGAACGCGAAAGGTGTGAGAGCCAATTTGTATTTGCGTGTTTGGTGGGCAGTCATCGTACGCAATGTCATGATGCGACATTGACCGGAACGCCTGGAATGTGGCAGCATCCGGCATGTGGATGCGGCCGTTGACGGACCGCGAAACGGCGAAGGCGCTGTCAAAGGTTGTGATCGAGGGGCGCAAGATGAGAAGCGGAAATCGTGCGGCATTGGCGGTATTGTTGGGCGGCGGGCTTGCGCTGACGGTCAGCGCCCTGCGTGCCGGACCGTTCGAGGATCTCAGCAAAGAGATCAATGACGTTGCCGGCCGGCAGTTCGCGCTGCAAGCCGAAACGCGCGAGCGCGAGGAAAAACTGAGCGCAGCGCTGCGCAAAGGCACGTACGACACGCCGGCGATGAAGGAATTGCGCCAGAAGATAGAGGCGCTCAAACGCCAGATCGTCGAGGCGCAGGTGGAACTGCAACGGCAGTTCGAGGAACTGCCGGCCGTGCGCGACGATGTGCAGACGGTAAAGGCCGCGCGCCTGAAAATAATGGAGGCCGACACTCAGCGGCGTGAACTGATCGAACGCCGCGAGCGCCTGGTGCGACCCGAACCGGTTACTCCGGCGCCGTCGCCCTGACCGTTGCGATTCGACGGCGAGCATGTCTGCTTCGTCAGCGGCAGGCGGGGGCCTAGAGACGAAAAAGCATCGTCAGAAGAGCGCATGACAGCACGACATTTTGCCTAAGTGCTTGATAAATAAGCACATGCGCAAAAATAAAAAAGGGGCCGCAGGCCCCTTTTTCAGTTGACAGGTGGTGTCAAAGAATGTTGAATGGTGTCACGAAAGGTCAAACTGTGGCATCTGACGACGGAAAAGCTGTCGAGACGCGCGCCGGCATGTTGCTGGGACGCTTCCCGCACCGTCTGGATCCCAAACGGCGGATCACGATCCCGGCGACGCTGCGTAATCGCATGGGAAACCCCTCCTATGTCTACGTGATGCCCGACCTGAACAATCTGAGATGTCTCAACATTCTTCCACCCGACGAACTGGAAAGCCGCCTGGCGCGTCTGCGCCAGGCCGCGCTCTCCGACAAGCGGGTAGCCGATTTCGTGACGCGGGTAGGCTCCATTTCGGAGTCGCTCGACGTGGACGTTCAAGGACGTATCCGCATTCGCGACCGTCTGCTCGACCATGTGGGCGTGCAGAAGGACGTGGTGCTGATTGGAGCGCTCAATCGCGTTCAGGTGTGGGCGGTAGCCCATGCCCCGATAGAGGAGGAGGCCTTGCAGACCTTCGTCGAGGCGGCGAAGGAAGTGAACTTCTAGGCGGCGCCGGAGGGCGGCATGCATGTTCCGGTGATGCTGTTTGAGACGATCGAGTATCTGGCAATCCGCCCCGGAGGCAGTTACGTGGATGCGACGCTGGGCAACGGCGGGCATGCCGAGCTGATCGCGCGGCAGGCGGGCGCGACGGGCCGGCTGCTGGGGATCGACCGCGATCCTACGGCTCTGGCGCGCGCGGCCGAGCGGCTGCGCGGCCTGCCGGGGGACATCGTGCTGACGCGCGGCAACCACCACGACCTGGGCCGGCTGATGGACGCACACGGCTTCGCGGAGGCGGATGGCGTGCTGATAGATTGCGGCGTTTCCTCCGAACAACTCGACACGCCGTCTCGCGGCTTCAGCTTCCAGCAGGATGGGCCGCTCGATATGCGCATGGACCCAGACTCCGGCGCGACGGCCGCGGAACTGCTGGCGCGTCTGGATGTGGCGGAGATGACCCGTCTGTTCCGTACGCTGGGCGAGGAGCCGCAGGCCGGCCGCATCGCGCGCGCGATCGCGCGTGCCCGCGAGGCGGAGCCGATCACGACCACCGGCAGGCTGGCGGAGGTCGTGACGCGCGCGTCCGGCGGGCGTCCCGACCGCCGGCGCCATCCGGCCACGCGCGTTTTCCAGGCGCTACGCATGGCGGTGAACGGCGAAATGGAGGCGCTCGAAGCGGCGCTGGAGGCGGCCATGGCGCGCTTGCGGCCGGATGGACGCCTGGCCGTGATCGTCTTCGAAAGCCTGACTGGGCGGCTGGTGAAGCGCTGCATGACGGAACACGTGGGACGCCAGGCGGCGCAGCCGCAAGGCGGCGTCCGTTGGGAAGGCCGGCGCCCCGCCATGGCCTGGGTCGCGCGCGGCGCCGCCAAACCTGGCGCGCGCGAACTGGCCGACAACCCGCGCGCGCGCAGCGCCCAACTGCGTGCGGTGCGCCGGCTGACACCTGCCGAGGAGCCCCGGCTGACAACGCCTGAGCAGTGACGCGGAACGATTTGAAGAACGGTTTGAGAATCAGAGGATAGCGACATGTTGCGAAAGAACAGAAAACGACGTCTGCACGCCAACGTGGTGCCGGTGCCCTTCATCGGCGCGGCCGTGCTGATCGTCAGCATGGCCGTGGCCTACGTCTGGATCGATACGCTGTGCGGCACGCTCGGACAGCAGATCCGCAAACTGGAGTCCAAGTACGAGGCTCTCGATGGCGAGTGTCGGCGCGAGCAGGACCGGTGGACGGCCATGAAGTCGCCCGAGAACATCGAACTGGCGCTGCAGCGGCATGGACTCAACATGGCCCTGCCGCGAGGCGAACAGCTCGTGCGACTGTCGCGCCAGAGCCAGGGCGGCGACTACCGGCCGGCTGACCGGTATGCCGGCGGCCGTTAACCGCTGGCCGGTGACGCGGACCGGCCTGGAAGGCGGGCATGCGAGTCAAGGGACATCTGGTACGATTTCTGTTGGTGCCGGTCGGCCTGGCACTCTGGCAACTAGTGCTGATGGCGAGGCTGTGCGACCTGCACCTGGGCAACCATTCGAGGCTCTCGCGCGATTGGGAGCGCGTGCTGAAGGCGCGGCGCGGCGCGATCTACGACCGCAACGGCGAGGGCAATCCGCTGGCCGTCAGCGTGCCCGGACGCAAGGTCTTCCTGGATCCGGCCACCCTGAACCCGGCACACGACCGCGCGCTGATCGTCTCGCGGCTGGCCGCTTTGCTCGACTGCGACGCCGACGCCGCGATGGTCAACCTGAAAAGGACCGACTCGCGCTACATCCAGCTTGGGGTCAGCTTCGACGAGTCCGCCATGGAACTGGTGACCAACAAGACCGTCTTCAGCGGCGTCGGCATCGAGGACATCGTCGTGCGGCGCTACCCGCTGGGGCGGCGCATGGCGCACGTCATCGGGTTCGTCAACTACGGGCATGTCGGCAGCGCCGGACTCGAGCAACGCTACGAGAATTACCTGCGCGGCACGGATGGCTACATTCTGGGCGAAGTGGACGCCAACCGCCAGGAGATCCGGTCGCGGCGCCAGCGCTTCATCAGTCCGATTGACGGTTCGTCGCTCTACCTGACGCTCGACCAGAACATCCAGTATGTCACCGAAAAGGCGTTGGCCGACGCCATGGTGCGCCACCGCGCGACGGCGGTCTGGGCCATCGTACAGCGCGTCCGCACCGGCGAAATTCTGGCGATGGCGGCCGTGCCCGATTTCGATCCCTCCCGCTACAACGAGTTCAGTTGCGACCTCTGGCGCAATCCGTCGCTGGGCGTGGTCTACGAGCCCGGTTCCACCATGAAGGCCATGATCGTCTCGGCCGCGCTCAACGAGGAACTGGTGACGCCGGACACGCGCATTGACGTCGGGCCGGGGTCGTGGTTTTACGGCGGCCGCGTGTTGCGCGATCACGTGCAGGGCACGGTCGACGTCGCCACCGTGATCAAGAAATCGAGCAACATCGGCGCCGCCAAAATCGCCCTGATGCTGGGCAACCGGCGCATGGAATGCTACCTGCGCGCCTTCGGCTTCGGCGCGGTCACCGGCATTGACCTGCCCGGCGAGGAGCAGGGCATCCTGATGCCCGCCTCGAAATGGAACGTGCTCTCGCCGACCCGCATGGCGATCGGGCAGGGCGTGGCCGTGACGGCGCTGCAACTGCTGGGCGCCTACTGCGCCATCGCCAATGACGGCCAGTTGATGCGGCCCTACATCGTGTCGCGCATCGTGTCCGCCAATGGCGAAGTGCTGGTGCGCAACGATCCCCGCGTGGTGGCGCGTCCCATTCGCCCCGCCGTCGCGGCCACCATGCGGCGGCTGCTTACGGGCGTAACCGAGGAGGGCGGCACGGCGCGGCGCGCCGAGATTCCGGGCTACAGCGTCGCCGGCAAGACCGGCACCGCGCAGATTCCGCTGCACGGCGGCTATTCGGACACGGATTTCTGGGCCTCCTTCGTAGGCTTCGTGCCAGCCTCCAATCCCGAGTTCGGCATGGTCGTGGTCGTGGAACGGCCGCAGCCGCTGCACACCGGCGGCGTCGTCGCCGCGCCGGTGTTCGCCGAAATTGCCGGCGTGGTGGCCCAATATCTCGAACTGCCCGTGGACCTGCCCGAAACGGATGCCAACGAGGAGGCCGGCGGCAATCGCCTGGCCAGCCGTTAGTA
>JAQULY010000218.1 GCA_028718445.1 Kiritimatiellia bacterium | reverse complement strand
AAGTCACCGCATCCGTCCACACGCGCCGCGTCGGCCAGATCCTTGGGAATCGTCATGAAGAACTGGCGGAGCAAAAAGACGTTGAACGCGCTCGCGAAGAACGAACCCACCCAGAGCGGCTGTAGCGTGCCGATCCATCCGAGCCAACGGTAGAGACTGTAGAGCGGCACCATCACCACGGGGAAGGGGATCATCATCGTCGCCAGCGCCACGAGGAAGACGCGTTTGCGCCCCCGCCACGGGATGCAGGCGAACCCGTAGGCTGCCAGCGCGCTCGAGATCACCGTGCCCGTCACCGTCAGCAGGCAGAGCAGCAGCGTGTTCCTGAGATAGGTGCTGAAGCGCTTCATGGCGCGGACGGCCTCGCGGAAGTTCCCCCAGCGCGGGGTGAATGTCCGCCGGATGGACGCGCGCGGCACGGTCAGCACGACGCCGCCTTGCTCGGCGACAACCTCCACGTTGCCGTCGTCCAACGCCTTGCCGAGGCGCACGGCAACGGGCTCGCCGCCGGCTTCGACGCTGTAGCGGTAAGGCAGCCAGACCGGCGGAACCGACATGGTCTGCTCGATCGGCTTAAGCGCCGTGACCACCATCCACGCGAGCGGGAGCAGGAAGACGATGGACTCCGCCGCCAGCAGCAGATAGAGCGTCAGGCGCAGTGCCGGGTTGAGCCTTGGCATGTTCATTCCCCCGCGTAGTAGATGTGGCGGCGCATCGTGCGCGTGGCCACCCAGGTCAGAAACAGGATCAGCATGAAAAGCACCCAGGCCATCGCGCAGGCGTACCCCATCTGCCGGTATTCGAAGGCGTTCTGGTAGAGGTAGACGGCGTAGAACAGCGCCGAGCGGTTCGGCCCGCCCCCGCCCAGCATCACGTAGGGCTGCGCGAAGACCTGCAACGAGCCGATGATGCCCATGATCAGGTTGAAGTAGATCACCGGCGAGATCATGGGGATGGTGATATGGCGCAGCTTGCTCCAGCTCCCGGCGCCGTCCAGTTCGGCCGACTCGTAGAGCGAGCGCGGCACGTCCTGCAGCGCGGCAAGATAGATGACCACGGTATTACCCACGCCCCAGAGCGACATCAGGACGATCGAGGGCTTCGTCCAGCGCTCGTCGGCGAGCCACTGCGGCCCCTCGATCCCAAGCGACGCCAGTCCTGCGTTGAGCAGACCGAACTTGCCGTTGAGGATCCACAGCCAGATCATGGCGCCGGCGACCGCCGGCACGAGCGACGGCAGGAAGAAAATGGTGCGGAAGACGGAGCGGCCGCGCACGGGCTGGTTGAGCATCACCGCCGTCAGCAGCGAAACGACCAACCCCAGCGGTAACGCCCACGCGGCGAAGAAGAGCGTGTTACGCAGCGATTTCCAGAACACGGCGTCAGTCGCCATGTCCCGATAATTCAACGCCCCCACCCAGACCGGCTTCGAGAGCACGTCGTAGTCGCAGAAGGAGTAGCCGACCGACGCCACGACCGGATACAGCGTGAACACGAGCGCGCCGACAATCCACGGGCTGATGAACGCCAGCCCCAGCCATAAGGTTTTTCTTTCAGCGCGCGTCATGGTCTTGCCACTCCTTCATACGCTGCTCGCGAACCAGTTCCCAGCGCCGCGACAGCCGGTCGAGTTTCTGCTGCATGCGCAGCCGCACCTCCGCCAGCGCGGTCTCCGGGGCCGCCTTCAGCGTGTCGAGACGGTTGAGCGCCACGGCCATCTCGTCGCGATACTCCTTCCACACCGTCAGCCGCGGCGCGGTGCGTACGTTCGGCGACTTCGCCAGCGCGATGAAAACCCCGATGTACGGATTCGGATGCGCGGCGACAAACGCCGGCGAGGTCTCCGCGAGCGGACTGAACTTGCGCTGGCCGAGAGCGAGTTTCTCGGCGGGGCCCTGCCCGGCCAGATAGCGCATGAACTCGAAGGCCTCCGCGGCGTGCCTGGTCCCGCGCGGAATCACCAGCACGTCGCACTCCGCGATGGAAACGTCCGGCAGCTTTGCGGGATCGGCCGAAGGGAATGGCGCGGCGGCCCAATCCATCTGTGGCGCGTATTTCCCGATGAAGTTGTGCATCCAGGTGCCCTGGAGCACCATTGCGAGCTGTCCGCCGAGAAACGGATTCTGCGGCGACGCGAAGTTGCCGAACGAGGCGCCGAAGGACTGGAGGTTGCGGACGCCGTAGCGCTCGGGGTAGCCGCGGTACCAGCGGAAAGCGGCGAGGTTCGCGGGGCTGTCGGCGGTGATCCGGCCGGTGCCGTCCCAGAGATCGCCGCCGAACCAGTAACCCCACATCTCGGCAAACCAGCTCTGCGAGGGCATGAAACCCATCTGCTCGATTGCGAACTCCCGCGCCGCGCGCTCCTCGACGGTGAGATTGGTGAAGGGCAGCTTCACGCGCGCGCCGTCACGCACAACACTCACAATGGTCAGCCGTTCCGCCATCGCGTCAAGCTCGGCGAGCGAGCGTGGCGGCCGGTCCGGATCGAGGCCCGCCTCGCGGAATAGTCGGCGGTTCCAGTGCAGCGCCATGGTCGCCGGAGTCGTCGGCAGCGCCCAGAGCAGATCGCGGTGGCGGCAGAGCTTCCAGAAGACTGGGGTGTAGCGATCCGCGCCGATGCCCGCGCGCCGCGCCAGCCCGTCCAGCGGCGTCAGCGCGCCCTTCTCGGCGAAGTCCGGCACCGTGTGCGACCAGAGGCCGGCCAAGTCCGGCGGATTGCCGCCCGCCGTCGCCAGCATCAGCTTCTGGTCAATCTGGCTGACGACCAGACGCTTGACGAACAGGCGCGGCTGCGAGGCGTTGAAATCGTCTATGACCGCCTGCATCGCGTCGCCTTCGAAGCCGGTCCATTTCTCCCAGTAGTCTATGACCAGGCGGCCGTCCGCGGTGCGCTGCTCGCGGTGGCGGCCGCAGCCGAGAACAAGGACTGCAACGGCGCACAGGAGCAAGGTGCTCCCTGCTCCCCAAATCGCGGTTCTTCCGGGTTTTCCGGGGGAACTGCTCTTTGTCGCGAAGCTTGGCGACTGCCTCATCGTTGAACACCCCCTCTACGGGACCATCAAAGATGTCGCTTCATTTTCGCCGGGCCGCCGGTAGTCGTCCAGCAGTTCGCGACCGCGCCGGACGAGCGGATCGGCTTCGAACCACTGGCGCACCGCGCCGTCGCGCAGGACATTGACCAGGCTGACAAACAGCATGGACTGGTCCAGGAACAGAAACCCGTCGGTGTGCCGTCGCGTCTCGAAGTTCATGGCGTCGTAGAAGCCGAGGCTTGCGTGGCGCGCGCCCATGGCTTCGAGCGCGCGCAGGTTTGCGAGCGCGCGTCCCGGAAAGTACTGGACGGCCATGGCGGCGGCGTGGGGTGTCACCACGGGATCGCGCAGATGCCCCCAGCCGAGGTAGCCGCCGGCGGGGTCGGCGCAGGCGGACCACCCCCACACCGGATAGCCTTTTACGTCGGCGTGACGGATCTGCGCGTAGACGAAGTTGGCGGCGGAGCGTCCCGGCGGGGTGCCGGTCTCGTCCAGCCACAGGCCCGCGAGCGTCTGCATGAAGAGTCCTCCGCCCTGCCACCCCGGCACATAGTAGCGCGCGCCATAGCGCTCCTCCGTGCCGCGGTCCAGGTTACGCCACACGTTCGTCGGCACGTCGCCGGAGGCCACCGCGAGAAACAGCGCCATGCGTGCATCGGAGCCGACAAACGGCATCGTCCACTTGGGGTTGAAGATGTTGGAGACGCAGTGGTAGCCGCCCAGCATGTGCTGGCGTTGAGGATCGAGAAAAGTGTGCCATTCCATGGCGTTGACCAGTGCGCGGCAGCGGTCGCCAAGCTCCGGGAAGGCCTGCCCGGCCGTGATCAGGCCGGCCGCCAGATTGCCCGAGTCCAACACCGAGATCCAGGGATCGTGCGTAGCGGGCGCCAGCGTCTCGACGTCGTTCCAGCTCTGCTGAAAGCCAAAGCGTGTCTTCAGTCTTTCGAGGGAGTCGAGGGCGGCGTCGGCGCGGCGCTGCGCTTCGTCCGCGGCGAGGCAGCCCATCGCCTTGGCGGCGGCGAGATCGGTGAGCAGCAGGCCGATGTTGCTGACCGACGTGAACTTGCCCTTGGACGATCCGTCGTATGGCAGTCCGGTCCGGGGATGCACCAGCCCATCCAGACACCGCCACGTGTCGCGGACCAGTTCCTCCAGGTAAATCTTGTCGTCGGCGGTGAGCTGCCGGGCGGTGGAGACGAACCCCGCCAGGTCCATCGCGCGGCGGATTTCGGGATTGGCCATGAACCAATTCCAAACCCGGCCGGTGCGGTAGTTTTCGGCCATGAGCAGCGTGATACCCACGTCAATGCCGAGGACGGACTCCGCCACCCAGCCGCTCTGGGGATTAAAGGCGTCGGCAAAGCCGTAGCGCTTCCAGACCAGGTCGCCGTGACGCTCGCGCATCGCGCGCAGGGCGCGCAGACAGGCGTCGGGCTCGAACGGCACCGAACCGGCGGGCGCGCACGGCACGACGACCCCGTTGACGGGCTGGTTAGATGTGAATGGCGGACCGCCCCAGGCGTAGTAACCGCCGGGACCGTCGGAAGCGGTCAACCCCCAGAGGTCATCGCCGTAGTGCGGATAGCGGTCGGCCATGCTTACGCACATCAACCGCTGGGCGCGCGTGGCGAGCACGGAGTTTAGCCAATAATCGGCGAAGGCATCGCGTTTGTCGCGGAAGTCCACCCAGGCGTGCGAGAACTGGTGGGTGAAGAGCGGCGGACATTGGAGAAATGTCAACCCCGCATAGGTGCCCACCGGTTCGCGCTGCCACAGGTTCCAGGAATCCGGCGGGAGCGGATGCGTCTTCGATCCCAGGCCCAGCAGCGTCAGGATCATGTGCTCGCTGTAACCATCCCAGCGAGCTTCGAGGAAACCTCTCTCAGGAAACCATCCCATCGAAAGCGTGCGTCCGCCATTGAGCATCCACGGCCAGACGGCGCGGTCGTAGAGGCGCTGGGCCAGCTCGCCGATCTCGGCCGATTCCGGGAACGCCTGCCGCACCGTGAGGACGCCGGTGAGGAAGAGCCCGGTGTCTATGGAGGAGAGTTCGCAGTTCTCCGCGCGCCTGCCGGTCGCCATGTCCACGAAGTGGTAGTAGAATCCGTTCGTACCCTCGACCGTGTTGAGGAACGTTCTGAGCGTGATGGCGGCGCGCTCGCGGGCCGCCTCGCGCGCCACCCAGCCGCGCGCCACCCCGATGGGCAAGGCGGAAAGACCGAAGCCGACGGAGGCGATGCTGGCCCGCCAGTCGCGCCCGGAACCGTCGGCCTGCGCACGGTCGGGGATCAGGCCATTGGTGGGGTTGGCCGTTTCCCAGAAGAAATCGAAGCTGCGGCGCTGCAAGTCGTCGAGGAAGGCTTGGTCGGCATCAACGCCGACGCACCCGGGAGCGAGCGCGGCGAGTGCCAGGGCGAGAGCGATCGCCAGCGATTGCAGGAATTTGTTCATGGTAGCGGTCCTCCACAGCCGCATGACCGGCGGATCACCAGTTCGGCGGGCACGACGACTCTTTCAGGGGGTGTCTCTCCGTGAAGTCGAGCCAGGGCGAGGCGGCAAGCCTCGCGGCCCATCTCGCACAGCGGCACGCGCACGGTGGTCAGCCCGACGTGGCGGGCCGTTTCTCCATCGTCGAACCCGGCGAGCGCCACGTCTTCCGGAACCCGGAGGCCCCGCCGCTTGAGAACGTCCCAGGCGCCAAGCGCCATCACATCGTTGAGCGCGACGAGTACGCGCGGGGGAGGGTGGCCTTCGTCGAGCCAACGGGCCATGGCGGCTGCACCGGTCTCTTCCCTGAAGTCGCCACACAGCCGGCGCGTGGGAGCGAGCGGCATTCCGCGGCGGCGTGCGGCCTGGACGCAGCCGCGCCAGCGGGCGTTGCCGTCGTGACTGTCGCTGGGACCGCCCAGCACCAACACATCCTCGTGACCGTGCTCAAGCATGTGCGCCATCAGGGCGCGCGCGCCGGCGGCGTTATCTATCCCGACCGTCGTGAGCCCCGAGCCGGGAACGGGGCGGTCGAGCAGCACCGTGGGGACGCCGCGGCCCGCCAGCGAACGCACCACGCTGTCGGGGAAGTCGAGATTCAGGACGATCAGGCCGTCAACGCGTCCCTTGGCTGTGAACGAACCGATACGGTCGAGCCCCTGGGCGTCGCGGTGCGCAAAGAGCGTCAGCACCTGGTAGCCGCTGTCGGCCGCGATCTCGGCGATGCCCCGGAGGATGTCGGCGAAGAAGCCGCTGGCCATGTAAGGATATAGCACGCCGAGTGTGTTGGTGCGGCGCTTGGCCAGCGTCTGCGCCGCATGCGAGGGGTGGTAGTCGAGCGCCCGCATGGCGCGGACGACGCGCGCCCGCGTCTCCTTGCGGACGAGGCTGCTCCCGTTGATGACCCGGGACACGGTGGCGCTGGAGAGCCCGGAGCGGCGGCAGACGTCAGCGAGGGTCGCGTTCATTTTTCCCCTAAAACAGCGCTTGTAACCGGTTACAATTTCTGTCATACTATCTGCCGGAGCCGGAAAATGCAAACGTTATTTTACGGAACCGCATACTTGCCGACGGCGTGCCGTCTCCGCCGGAGCCGGCGCGCCCCGCGGCTGCTCGTCGCCGCGCTGCTGGCCGCGGGCTGCGTTGGCGGACACCTTGGCGACGCCCTTGCGCCCGATGCCGCCGCCTACCGCTGGCTGCTACGCCAGCAGAGCGCCGCGGGCCTGGTCGGCAACCAGGAGGACGATCGGCTCTCCGGCGTTTACGCCAACGCGCTGGCAGCGATCTGCTACCTGCGCCAGGGCGACCGGGCGCGCGCTGAGCGCATCTTCGATGTCTTCAACGCCCACGCCGAAAGCGAATTCAAGAGTACCGGCGGCTTCCATCAGATGTGGGATGCCCGGACCGGCCGGCCGCATCCCGATTCGGACCGCTGGGTCGGCGACAATGCCTGGCTGCTGATCGCGCTCAACCGCTACCGCGCCGCCACCGGCGACGATCGCTATGTTGCGCTCGCGAACCGAATCGCCGGCTGGATTCTGGGGTTGCAGGACAAGGATGGCGGGATTTATTCCGGCTTCAGCCGGGGCGCCCCCATGGACTCCAAGTCCACCGAGGCCAACCTGGACTGCTACGCCGCGCTGGTCGCTCATCCCGAAGCGCGCGCGCGCGTCAGGCGCTGGCTAGAAACGGCTGCATGGGTGCCGGCGGAAAAGCGGTTTCGAATGGGCTCGACAGTGGACGCCTCCGCGCTCGACGGCACCTCCTGGGGCATTGGCGCGCTCGGCCCGGAATACGCGCCGGCGCTCGCCGCGGCGGAGTCCGCCTTCCGGCGCACCGTGACCACCGCGGCCGGCGGACGGACGGTCACCGGGTTCGCCGATCTGCCCGGTCGCGACCGCGTCTGGTTCGAGGGCACCGGACAGATGGCGGTGGCCTACCGCGTGGCGGGCCGCGATGCCGAGGCGGACTTCCTGATCGGCGAGATGCGCCGGGCGTTCGTCACCAGCCGTCACGATCCGAAGGCGGCGGGACTCCCATGCTTTTCTGGAAATCCGGACTGGAAGGGCGGGGCCGACCGTATCTTCGCGCCCTCGCAGGCCTGGTATCTGCTGGCGGTCTGGCACGTGAATCCACTGGCAGCGCCGGAGCAGAGAGAGTGAGTGTGAATGTTTGTGGGTGATCTCAATCGTCAACCGTAATCGTCGTCCGTAATCGTCGACCGAAATTGAGTGACAGTAAAAGGGAGTGCGAGACATGAAAAGCACAATTGCCATGAAACCAACGAAATTCGCGCCACTGGCACTGCTGGCTCTGCTGGCCCTCGGCTCGCCGCCGGCCGGCGCGGCGGTTGAACTCCTGAACGGAGGTTTCGCCGCCGGCGATGGCATCAACCCGGACGTCTGGATCGAGAACAGCCTGGATCTCTCCTGCCGCCACACCTGGGGCTCGCAGGACGGCGACGGCTATCTGATGGGGCTGAACGGCTGGGCTGGGGCGTACGGCACTCAAGCCGAATTCCACCAGGACGTGACCAATGTCGTGGCGGGCAACGCGTACGGACTCGTTTTCCATGAGGAGGGCGAATCCGGCTGGAACGGTTCGAACGTCACCGGTCGCCTGTTGTGGCTCGACGCGAATACCGAGGTCATCGGCGGCGTCACGACGAACCTCGACGCCTACACCCATCAGGGCGGCTGGGTGCGCCGCGGCTTGTGCGGAATCGCCCCGCAAGGCGTTGTCGGAGCGCGTGTCCAGTTCGATGCGCAGATCCTGCCCACGGGCGGCGTCGGCGCAGCGAAATTCGACAATTTTACTCTCACGGAATACCCCGGACTGCTGTCCAACCCCGGATTTGCGCACGGCCAGGGGCTCGACGCCGATTTCTGGACCGAAATGCCGTCGACCACAAAAGCGGGGCGCGAGAGTTGGGGGTCGAGCGACGGTGACGGGTTTCTCATGGCGCTTCAAGGCTACAACAGCGGCACCTACGGTACCTTTTACCAGGATTTGGCCGGCGTGAAGCCGAACTTCCGCTACAAGCTGACCTTCTCGGTGGCGGGACAAGCCGACTACAATGGCTCCAACGTCACGGCGCGACTGATCTGGCTCGATGACTCCATGACGCCCGTCGCCAGCGTGACGACAAACCTGGACGCCTACACCGCTACGGTTGATTGGTCGCCGGTCTCGCTCGAATCCATCTCGCCTGTGGGCGCCACG
>JAQULY010000217.1 GCA_028718445.1 Kiritimatiellia bacterium | reverse complement strand
GTGGTGGATTCGGCCGTGGTTGTGCCGCGCGTGGCGCCCGGAATCACTTGGTCGCGGTCGTCGGGGTGATCGCTGTCGCGCAGACCATCCTTGCCGCGCAGCAGGTCGAGATCGATCGCCAACGTCTGCAGCTCGCTGCGCAGCGCCACCAGCTCTTGGGCTTGCGTGCGCACCAGCGACAGCAGCGCCTGTACCTGCCCGCGCAGATCCGCGACACCGGCGGCAAGTTCGTTGCCCTCTTCCGGCGGCATGCCTTTGTCGCTCTCGTCGGCCATGTCGTTCCTACGCGTCGGGACTGGCGTCCGTCACCCAGTAGCCATTCGGGTAGACCTGCGACCCGCCATCCCAGACGGTCTTAATCGCCAGCCACTTGTTGCCGACCCGGCGCGGCAACGGCGATCCGCCTACCGTGCTGGCGTCGCGCCAGGTCAGCGCATCGTTAAAAGTGGTGCAGAGCTTGTAGATCTGATCGTAAGCGCAGACCTTGATTTGCGGCACCCAAATCAGGTTCTCGTTGTCCCACATCTTCCGCTTCCAGTAGACGAGCGGCATCGAGACGGTGGTGCCGTCCGTGACGTCGGCCGCGTCGCTCCAGGTGACATGCCACGCGTAACGGTCGGTCTCCTGATCGTAGTCCAGTCCCCCCAGCCGCCACTCCCCATTGGCAATGTCCCCGGCCGTCACATCGCCGGGCGTGACCTTGCCGGTCAGCCCCAGCGCTGTCAGCGCGCCGGCGGCGAAGGAGAGTGGATCGTCATTGGGATAGGCGAGGTTGGCCGCCGGCTGGTTCCAGGCGATGAAATGGACCTGCCAGGAACTCGCCACCTTGGCGCCTACCACCACCGCGCCCACGGTGGGGTTGGCGGCCTTGGCATCGAAGCGCACCTGGGCGAGGCCCGAATCCGGGTCGGCGCTGATCGTGGCGCTACCGCCCACCGGCGGCGAGCCCGCCGTCGTCGCCGCGCCGTGTGTGCGCCATTGGTTGGCGTAGGCTTGCGCCAGATCGGCCGGGCAAAAGAGAACCGACCCTGCACGCTCGCGCGACGTGCCCTTGTCCGTGAAGAAATCGAAGGCCGCTTCCGGCTGAGCCAGGAGCACCGTGACGGTAAAGCTGCCATCGTCCGCCGGCGTCTGGTGAACGCTCAGGCGGTGCCAGCCGGCGCCGTAGCCGTCGCGCAGGCTCTCCAGGTTCCAGGCCGCCGCCGCCAGGCCGCGCAGCGAGCTGGCGACATCCTCCGCCGCCGTGGCGGCCACGCCGTGCCAGCCGACGCGCACGACGCGCCGCCGCCAGGAGGTAGTGCCGTTGACGAGCGCATTGCCGCCTTGCTCTTCGAAAACGCGCGCTTCAGCCCACGCCGCGCTGGTGACGGCGTTATTGGTCACGACGCTCGTTATCCAGCCGTGACGCAGATCCTGATAGACGCGGCCGGGTTTATCGGGCGTCTCGTAGTTGCGCACGATGCGCCAGATACCCGTGGCCGTGTCGCTCGCACCGTGCGCGGGATCGTCGGATTGCCCGACCCCGCCTTGCCCCACGGCCGGGGCCGTAATCGCGTGGACCTCCGGCGCGACGCCCCCCACCGGCAGGTAATGGTCGCCATCGCCGTAGAGATCCAGGAACTTGCGGACGCGCTCGAACAGCGCCTGCTGGACGTCCCAATAGCGCGTAATCGTATCGTCGAGCGAAAGCGGCTGGGATGCGCGCGAGAGGAACTTCGCGTCGCATCCCTTGACCGCCGCCGCGATGTCCGCCAGCGTATATGTGCCGTATGCGTTCGCCACGGCTGGCGCCCCCGCGCTTAGTCCTGCCGTTCGATCAGCAGATAGACGGGATGACTGGCGACAACGCCCGAGTTGGTCAGCGCGATTTTCTGTGCCGGCAGGATGTAGGCATCCGTCGGGAAGCCCGCCACCACGCGGTTGGTGTCGAGGATGGTGGTCGCATCACCCAGCTGGCGCCGTACCGGTACGGAGGCGCTGCCCGTGGCATAGTCCTGGTAGGCCGTCAGCACACCGCCCGTGGCGCCCGACATGATGCTCTTAAGCAGCCACACCCCGCCCGGATTGGTCCATTCGCCCGATGCGGCCGTCGTCACGCTGACCACGCGAAACTCGCCCGCCACGGCCACGGCCGCCACGCACAACGCGGCCACGGCCGCCACAACTGCCACGCACTTCTTGATGTTCATCGTTTAACCCCTCATGGTTGTTTGTGATCGCCGCTGGCCGCGGCTACAATCGTTTCGATAGCCCACCTTTACAGCAACTCCGGCGCGCGATGCAATACCCTCCCGGAAGGCAGATGCAAGGCCGCGCTCATGGCCGCCGGCGCGCGAGCTTTGATTTCGGCCTTGATCTCCGCGAGTTCCGTGCGCCAGGGCGCCGCATCAATTTCGGTGCGGTTCATGAGTCCGACCCAATCGCAGACCGCATGCACCAGGAGCGCGCGCGTACCGGGCAGAGAAAGCTTGTCGCTTTCCGCCGTCAGCGTCGCCGGCGCGATCCACCAGCGCACGTTGACGGGCAATGTCTCGGGAATGTGCATGGCGCTGGCTTGATCCCACTGCCACACGGCAATCGATATGCTCGTATCGCCCACACTGCTAGGCGTCCAAAGCTTGCGCCCGGCCAGGTCCCCCGCGCAAAGTTCCGTCCGCTTGACGTACCAGCAGGGTTCATGCGTGCCCGATACTTCTACAGCGCTCACCCCCAGGCCGCTTTGCAACTCGATCACGCCATCCGCCGGTACCTCGTTGAGTGTCTCGCGTTGCAGGGCCGGCCAGTCCGAAAGCGCGCACAGCTCGCGGTGCCAGAGGTCAATCCGCTCGATCACGAGCGCAATATCCGCCGCCGAGGAGTCAATACGCAGCGCCCGCTTCATGGGCTTTAGCACATCGCCCAGAGTGAAGATTTTGCCGGTCATGTTTTCCCCTCAGTACCGCTGATAGACGCCGTAGAGGAAGCGCACGCGCACGTTGGTGACGGTCGCCGCCACCGCCTCGGTATCGTTGGTGCGCTTCATGATATTGAGGCGCAGGACGCCATTGGTCTCCATGACGGGGTAGCCGGTCAGCGCCAGCGCGCTATTGGTGCCCGCCGTTTGCCAGCCGCTAAGGCCCAGACGCCAGCCGGTGGCGTCGCCCGGAGGCAGATAGACGCCCTCGATCGCGTTGGTCTCCGGCTCCGCCGCGCTATTGGGCGCGATCCGCAAGAGCAGCGACACCGGCACCCACAAGTCCTGATTGCTCGTATTGGTGAAGGCAGTCGTTCCGCCTGTCACCTGGCGCTCGGCGCTCTGCATCGCACGCGGTACCACATAGATGGTCTGTGCCGCGGCCCCGCACGTGAGCGCCAGCGCCAAGAGACAGCCCCGCAAACCTGCATAGTTCATACTCTTCACCCACGTCCCTTGCATTTCTCGATCGCATCGCAGACTTCCGTCATCACGCGCACGGTTTCTTTCTGTTGCCGCATCCACTCGCTGGCGATGAAGCGCACGAGAATCCCAAGGACGGTCAGCGAGAAAATGAGCGCTGTCCCCAGCAGGGCGGTCGCGTTCATTCCCGCCAGACGTTCGCCGGTAATAGGCGCGACGTTCTGCCCATAGGCCATCGTTGCCGAAAGCACCATTGAGACGCCCAGGAAAACCCATGCCGTCCTACGTGCCGCTTTGAGACTCATTTGCTCACTCCCATCTGCCGCGAGCGTCCGCGGCGTTCGTCCGCCGGTCCGCGTACCAACCGCATCAGCGCGTGAAATGCGCCGCCGAAGGTCCGGACCGCCCAATAGTATGGATACGCGACTGCCTTCGCCGCTCCATCTTGTTTCATACGCTCAAGAAATACCTCGTCGCCCCAGCGCAGCACCCGCCGTACCGTCCAGCCCCAGGCGGCGGCGATCTGTTCGGCGAATTGGTAGACCCCGTCATGGAAGCCTGATGCGGCGCGCGTGCCGCGCATTTCCGGCGCGCAGGAACAACCATCCCAGGAATAGCCAGTGAAGAGCGTAAGTTCGCTCAATGCTGGATTCTCGCTCACAGGCATAATCTGAAACCAGGCGTTGCGGAACGGCTTCGCGCCGGGAACGCGCGAGTGATGCATCAGATCGCGATCAAGCGTGTATTTCCACTTCTGGCCCATATCACTCCACAATGACGCCATCCCTGAACCCTTCCGACACCGCCCCGTACTCCACATAAACCGGAACTTGCTGGCTCTCAGGCACCCGCTCCTTAGCCGCCCGGAACCAGGACGCCGGCGACTGTCCGTCCGGACCGGTATCATGTAGAGCCGTGCTCCACATCCCGCCCTGCCCGGTCGAGAGCGAGTACTTGTCTTCCGCGCACCCGGCCAACAGGATCAGTTCCCCCGCGAAGCCGCGTACCGCCCGCGGACGGAATCGCACCGGCCGGCGCCGGAACATCGTGCCGGAATGACAGGTATCGCAGATCCACAGTATCCGCACCCCCGGCTTGACGTGCTGGAGAGCCTTGTGGATGACATCATCCGTCAAGGCCCCGTCGTACAGGCACAGATACTCGTCTTGGCGGTCAGCCTCGTCGAAATCTGCGTCCTGCACCCGCCCGCCGTGGCCCGAGTTCCAGACGATCAGCATGTCGCCCGCGCCCAACCCCTCCACGCCCCAGCGCAAGGCGCCCACACAGTTTGCGATGGTCGCAGCACGGGTCAAGAGCTGCGTCGTGGCAATACCATAGGTGCGCCACATCGCTGCCGCAAAGGTCGCGTCGAACTCGCAATCGGTGAGCTTCCCATCCCATCCGCCCCAAGCGGCCGGGTCCACGCTGTTGAGGCCCACGCAGACCGCGCGCATCGTGCGCGGAGCCGTTTGGACCGGCGCATTCGTGGAGACGGCCGTGTCCGGCTGTGCTTCACCCGAACCGAATAGCGAGCACCCGCCCAGCATGCCCGCCAGGCTCACCGTCAGGATGTGTCTGAGTAGTTTCATAGTTCACCAGTTCCCCACCAGGAAGCACGCGCCAGACGCAAGAAGCGCTTCGCACTTCTCCCGCGCCGGATCGCGCTCGATCTCGAAGAAGCCCACCGGCCGCCCGCCGGTCAGCCCCGCCACCCGGCGAGCCTCAGCCACGAGCCATGACGACGACTGCCCCGGCGCCACCTGATAGAGCACGATGTCCGCCAGTTTTGCGAACGAGAGCGAGCAACTGGTTTCATGCGTCGCGATCTTGCCGGCATAGACCTTGCGCAGCGCCGCCACGAGCGACTTGACTTGCGCCGCACGCGCCTGCAAGACGTCCGGGCTCTTGTAGTACTCGTTGAGTTCCAGACCCGCGCACACGAACGATGCATGATCGAGCAGCCCTTGCGCCTTCAAGTCGGCCGCATACCGGTTGAAGTCCTTTGCGGCTTCCGCGTTCCATGAAGAACTATCGTCCGCCAGGCACCAGATGACGACGGCCAGGCCCCGCGAACGCATGTAGGCGATGCGATCCCGCAGCGTGTCGCACGTAACCTTGTCGATGCTCCAATCCCACGAGGAACCGTAGAGGCAAAACCCCGCGCACTCCCCGTCCTTCTGATTCGCCACGTACAGGTGGGCGGTATTGCATCCACGCGCCAGCATCCAGTCAACGCGCTCGCGGAACTCGGAATCAGGCATCTTTGGCGAGCCAATATTCATGTTGCGATTCTTGGCGGCCTTGTACCAGCAACTCCCCTTTGTGCAGGCGCTCCAGGCAGGCACGACGGCAGGCGCATTCGTGATAGCAGGCACGTCGCCGGTCGGATCGTCTGGCGGAAGCTGAGGCAGATCAACGCAGCCGGCCAGCATACAGACCGCCAGCAAGATCAGGCCCACCTGCCCACCGCGCCGCGCCGCACGGGCACTGTTCGCCGCCACACGCAGCGCGGTCCGCGATTCGCGCTTGCGCAGCATTTCGATGATCGCACCCACGATGCGAATCACGTCCAAACCTATCTTGATATATTGTTCCCTGCCCATGACTACCGCTTTCCTTTCACCAGTGCCAAGACCGCCCCCGAGAGACCACCCGCTCCACAAGCGAACACGAATGCCGGCAACGAAGGCCATCCATCGTCCGCCGGCCCATCCGCTGTGCGCGCCTTGATCTTGTCTTCCTTCTCTTCCTTGAGTTTCTTCCGCGCCTCCTTGATCGCCGCGGCCAGCGCCTTCTTGTCGTCGAAGTCAACGCCCAGGTCATCGGCCAGCGCACGGACTTCCGCCGCGAGCAGATGCGCCGCCGGCGGGGTGCGCCTTGCCGACACAACTCGTACCAGTTCGCCAGTGACAATCCCGCCGTCGCTGCGCACGTACTCGGCGCGGCCATCGGGCAACATGCGCTCAGACAGGTTGTAGACGCGCGCCAGCCGCTTGCGGTGCTCCGTAACTTCTCGCATGATGTTCCGCGCAGCCGCTGGCCGGACAGCCGCCGCCACTTGCTCCATGCGTTCCAAGTCGGGCGCGGGCGCATTGGTCGGCATGGGGGGGCCATCGCGTAGCGCGTCCATCTTCGCCAGCGTCTCGTTGAGCACCGCCTTCTTGGGCTTCGTGGCGAAATGGCTGTTTGTGATGCACGAGCCATCGTCGCGACGCACGCGGTAGTAGAACCTCCAGGCAAAGCCGACATCCTGAGTCTCAACTAGGCACACATAGACCGGTTGCGGCGTCTTTCTGACAATGCTTTGCCGCTCGCTGCCATCGGTCATGCGGTCTGACCAGACGGTATTGCTTGGCGTCTCGGCAACGATCCAGCGCTCAGCCGGGACAACCGGCGGCTCTGACGCACAACAGGCCACGGCCAAGCAGATGTATAGGATCGCAAAGACTGCCACGACCGCCAGGATGTTGACATCGGGGCGACCTGGAAGATCATGCCTAGCGAGTCTCATAATGTCACCGTCCCTGAGATATTCGTTCCATACCACAGCGCCTCGACGAAGGCCCCGCCGACGCAGCGCAGTTGCAGATTCGTGCCCCACGGCTCAGCCCATTCGGTAATCCAGCCGGTGAATCCCTGATTTGTGGTCACAGTTCCCTCGCCGGGAACCAGAGCCACAACCTCGATTCCCAAACCGGGAACCTCGAAATAATCGCCGGCATCAGCCCCGCCAAACTCGGCTTCATAGGGCGGAATCATCACTGGAACGTTCGTACCCAGGCCCAACGGAGTCAGATCGAACTCATAGCGGTAACAATCCTCACCCCCGACTGATTCCGTTTCGGGGAAACTGTTCGTGTACGAGACCACATCCCAGTACGTGTTGCTGGACGTGTACAAGCGCACGCTGATCCGTGCCGCTGACGTGACTACCCAGGAATACCGGAACCACACCGTGAGATTGTTGCTGGAGGTGATCGCCATCTGCTCTTGCGTGACTGCCAAGTTGTGATTCGTGACCATCCCCGGCAAGTCGCGCGGCGCATCCTGCGTGATGTAGAAGCGCGGTCGGTTGTCAGTCGCCAGCGCCGCGAAGTCGTCGTCAATCCGCGCCTCGACCTCCGACACGCCGCCCGACACCGTAGCGATGATGTCAGCCGTTTCAGCCTCGAACGCCTCGACCGCCGCCGCCTGAGCCGATTCCGCCACAACGCCGGAAGGATCGTGGAGCCCGCCGCTCACCAGCGCCAGGACGAAATGCCCGATTCGCGTTGCAGGCGCGGGGGCTTCCTTCGTGGCCGCCCAGTGCGCCGTCGTTGCCAGCACCAGCGCACACGCCAGCCGGAACCAGCGACCGGGCCGGATGCGATCCAGACAGCGACGTACCAGCGGCACCTCAGTCAGTGCCCACGCCAGCACGGCGCACCAGAGCCAGGTGAAGACTATTGCGGAGGCCGACATGCGTTGCCTCCTATGATGCGGATTTGATTTGTTCCATACGTCGCAATCAGCGTCAGCGGCGTTTCACCTCGAACCTCGATACCATTGTTGACCCTGAAGTTCGTCTGATTCGTGCCTGCGCCCCTGACCTCACAGGCCACACGGGCAAGCGCTTGACTCCAGGCCAGTGGCACGCCGAACTCGGTGACGGACACATCCTCGTAACTCGTCTCGCCCACCACGATGTTTGTGTGGTAGCTGGCGTAAATCGTCGCTTCTTCCCACAGGTTCGTGCCGGCGAGCGACTGTCCAATACGCGTGATCGGGTCGTAACCGGGATCGGCGGAAAAGAACGTGTAGACGCGGTTGCTCCACATGGTTTCATCGTGGCCGTAGCGGTCGTCGAACTTGATAATGGTTGCCGTGATGTTCGTATCCGGCGCGACACTCTCTCCGATGCTTAGGACGTTAAACGAGCGAATCCAGATTGTCCCTTCCAACGCGGCCAGCGTCGCGTCGAATACATCCGCCTTGGCCGTCGTGTTGCTCAACCCCTGGGCCAATAGACTGGCCGCCTGGGCATTTGCGACGGATTGCGCCGCTATGGCCGCGAGAGACGACACCTCGGCCGCCGCATTGGTCGGCGAGAG
Organism: Kiritimatiellia bacterium; assembly: GCA_028718445.1. Taxonomy (GTDB): domain Bacteria; phylum Verrucomicrobiota; class Kiritimatiellia; order RFP12; family JAAYLN01; genus JAQULY01. Next base: position 317 of record JAQULY010000217.1, on the reverse strand, counting down.
CGAGCCGTCCGGACGCACCATCAGCGTCTGGCCGCGTTCTACCCATTCGCCAGCGTGCGCGGCGACCGACAGGCACAGCATCAGTATGGCAATCGCTCGCATCATGGCACCCACTCCCAAACGGTCTGTGTCCAGTTGGTCCACGTGACGCGCAGCCAACAGTTGCTGCCTGTATCCCAAGCCATGACACGGGCATAGGCCTGGTTTGTTGGAAACGCGGCGATGTTAAAGGCGTTTGTCGCCACCTCCGCTCGGATGTCGGCATGTGCGCTCTCGTTGGTGTTGTGCTTGTCAACGTCCGTCGTCCAGTTGGTCCG
>JAQULY010000216.1 GCA_028718445.1 Kiritimatiellia bacterium | reverse complement strand
ACTGCACCTGCTGCGCAGACTCGAGCAGGCCGTAGTAGGCCCCGGCAATCTTGACGGCATAGTCCTGGCGATAGGCCTCAAAGTCGTGTAGCGCGTAGAGCAGATCGCGCTCGGCCTGCGTCAGCGGTTCGAGGGTCACGGCGCGCCCGGCGCCGCGCAACAGCGGCACCGAGACCGTGGCGTCGCCCAGCAGACCCAGCGCGGAGGGGTGTTCGCTGGTCAGCATGCGCAGGACATCCAGTCCCAGCGCGGCGGTCAGCTTGGCGCCGCCGGCCAGCTTGCGCGAGGCGCTGGCCTTGGCGTTGCCGGTCGCCTTGGAGACCGCCTCGGCGGCGACGGCATCGTCGCGCTCGACTCCGCCCTTAAGCAGTCCCTCAAAGGTATTCTCGAACGCGTGCCGCTGCAAATCCAGCTCCAGCGCCGCGGCGAAGACGCTTTCCTTCAACTCCTGGTAGCGGCTGTCGTTGAGCGCGCCCGCCGCCAGGGCGTCCGGCAGCGCGAGCACCAGCGGATCTGGCAGGGACCGCGGCGTCAGATTGGACGACACCAGCCCGGGCAGCCCCTGATCGAGCATCAGTCGCGCCCGCAGACGGTCAGAAGGTCGCCGCACAGTGAACGCATTGGTCACGCCGGCAACCTGACCGCGGTAGGAGGACGCCAGCTCGTTGCCGATGCGCTCGGTCTGGCGCATGGCCTTTTCGGGCGTCATGCAACCTGCCAGCGTCAACAGCGACAGCAGGACTGCGGCGCCGCTGGCGGAAATATGGGACCACGAACAAGCCATGCTTGACTGTGGGAAGCAGGCTTCATGCCAGGCTAGAAGATGATCAGACACCGCGGCAGTGCCGTCCGCAGACGGCGTTGTTCCTCGGGCGAAACCCCGCACCCAGTAAGCACGAGCGTCCGCAGTTTGGACCAGCCACCAAGGTCGGCTGGCAGTTTCTTGACCGGGTTGCCGCGCAAATCCAGGTTACGCAGCGCCGGCAGGCGCATCAACCCCGGGGGCAGTTCCTCGATCTGATTGCCTGCCAGTGCCAGGTCTTCGAGACAGGTCCACTCCCCGACGTAGTCAGGTAGTTTCCTGAGCCGGTTGTTGCTCAGGTAGAGACGCTGCAACCGCGCCCATCCGCCCGCGGAGGCGGGCAGTTGCTCGATACGGTTGTCGTTGAGTCTCAGCCAGCGCAGGCCGGCAAGACCGCCCCACTCTTCCGGCAACGCCGCCAGCGCGTTGCGGTCGAGGTTAATATAAGCCAATTGCTTCATCGCGCCGATGGCGGACGTCAGGTTGGTAAGCCCGTTACCGTCGAGATAGAGGTGCTCCAAACGCGGCAGGGCGGCGACGCCGGCGGGAATTTCCGTCAGTCCCGTTTCGCCCAGGTCGAGCACTCGCAGCGCCTGAAGTTTCGGCAACACGCCAAAGCCGGCCGCCTTGCCGCGACGCAAAGTCAGGTACTCCAAACGGGGCATGCCGGCCAGTTCGGAGGGCAGTTCCGCGAAGGCGCCGCCAACCAGATTCACCCGTTCCACCTGTTCGCGCTGCCGCAGCGCAGCCTCCATACCGGACGCGGTGGCCAGGCGCCGCGGCGCTTCGCGATGGTCAAAACAGCCTGCCGCCGCCAGCAACAGCGCCGCAACCGGAAGACGCACGCAGCTTGAACGCATAAAACTCCTTGTATTCCGTCCGCGATACGCTAGCATACTTTCTACCCTATTCGTGGGGTTCCGCAACACCGCCTGCGGGCACCGTCGGAAAGGCGAACATTAAGGACAGTACCTTCATGAAAGCAAGCACAATTCTGCTGAGTTCCCTCCTCGTCTGTATCTCCGTCGCACTGTTTCCGGCGCAGGCCGTGCCGCGCGCGGCCGAGGCTTCGGGAGCGCACTATCTCCTGGCGGCGGAAACGCTGGAACCATGGCACTTGGGCGGATTCTACCGCTACCAGGAACGCGAGCTGGATGACGGCATGGACACCTTCGTTCAGAATAAGGCCGCCGTACATCTGGGCTACGACCTGCTGTCGTGGCTTTCAGTCTACGGCACGCTTGGCAGCACGCGCGTCAAGATCGAACCGCTCGCCGATGAAGACAGCGATGCCGCGGCCGAGTACGGCGCCGGTATCTGGGCCAATCTGCTGGATCACGACCTGCTCGGCAACCTGACCATGGAGACGCGCATGCGCCTGCAGGCCATCGGCCAGATCAGCCACGCATCGTTCGACGACGTTCAAGGCGATGACGTCGCCTATACCGAGATCTATTCGGCCCTGACCCTCAGCCTAGTGACCGAAGTCATCGGCAACAAGAACTACTGGCCGGATGCGGTTGGCCTGTTCGCCGGCCCGGTCTACGACACCATCGAGAGCGACGATATAGACGACAACGGGGAATCCATCGGCATCGCCATCGGCCTCGATCTCTACATCACGCGCAATATTACGATCAGCGCCTCCTACGAGGCGTTCGAAACCGACGGCGCCATCAACGCCGGCTTGAACTGCCGCTTCTAACGTGCCCGTTCGCGTTCGACGGTTGCCCGCGCCAGTTCCGCGATGACCGGCAGGCCGCAGAGCGACGCCATCTGCGACAACGTCTCGGCCGCGGGTATGATGTGTTGCTCCCAGCCTTTCAGTCCCAGGCCGGTGAGACGCCCATAGGCGCCCAGCGCCTGTGTCATACGCTGCACGGCGCCCCAGGCAAAATCGCGCGCCGCCGCGGCGCAGACTTCGTCCCGCGCCGCGTATGCCGCCAACAGCCGTCCGCGCAGCGGCGCCGGCAACCGCACATAGGGATCGCACAACAGCGAAGCCAGATCGTAGGCCGCGGCGCCATAGCGCATGCCCTGAAAGTCAATCATCTTGATCCGGCCGTGGCGTAACATCAGGTTGCTGGACTGTAAATCGCGATGCACGATCGCCACGCTGTGCGTGTGCGTCAGGCGTTGGGCGACTTTGGCGTATTCCTGAGGCAGTCCCACCGGCATGCGGCGGATGCCGTGGCGCCCGCGCACGATGTGATTCAGAAACAAATCGCGCTCCCAGAGGTATAGGTCGCGCCCGAACGGCGCCGCCATCTGGTACCCGCGCAAGGCCGCCATGGCCGTGGCCGATCTGTGCAGTCGTACCACCATGTCAATGACCCTGAGGTAAAGGTGCTCCGCGCAGGCAGGATCGCGCAGCACCAGATCCCGCACGCACTCGCGTCCGGCATCCTCCATCACTATCGCGCGCGCCTCGGCCAGTTCCGCCAACACTCGCGGCACCGGCACGCCTGCGTCCCGCAGAAAGCGCGCGTGCGCCGCGTAGCGCGCATTTTCGTCACGCTCCGTGCCATATCGCACATACATCGCCGTGCGGCCGTCGTGCCGCAACCGGAGGAATGACCGATCCGAACCGCGCGCGGGCAACGGTTCTACCTCAGTGCTCTCGAGCGGCCAGCCCATCTCCACCAAGACCGGCGCCAGCGCGGCATCCGGCCACGCCTGCGCCGGGAACCAGACGTGCCCATCACGGTCAACCCGGAAATCCTCATCCAGTTGCCTTGTGCGCGCGGCCGGTTGCGGCGCGACGGTCGCGACCGAGCAGTCTGACGGTGGCGCCGTGGCCCGCTTGCGTTCCCTCCGCGTTACGCGCCGCAACCGCAAGTAAGCTTCGACGGTGCCGGCGTCGTCCCAGCGCGTGCGCCCCGGCACGGTCACGCCCAGCACGCGCTCGCCCGCCGCCGCGGCGCGTTCGTACACCTCGATCAGACTGCACTCGAGGGCATCAGGCAGGTAGTCGTAGATCCGCGGCGCGACCAACTGCAGACCGCTGAACGTGGCGGTGCCCGCTGCGCCACGGCGCTCGCTGCGGTAGGTCGCGATCGCGCCGGAGGCATCCGTCTCAACCGTGCGGGGGCCGCGGTCAGGCACCAGCCAGAGCGCCGCCAGCGCTCCTGCCCGCTGCCAGGCGCGCACCAGCGGCGTCGGCGCCACGCGCCAGACAATGTCGGCGTTGACAATCCAGACCGGCTCGGAACCGACGAAGTCGCGCAACGGACGCAACGCGCCCGCCGTTCCGAGGATCTGCGGTTCGCGCGAAAGATGGATGCGCGCGGCGCCGCGGCGCGCGCGCAGGTAGTCGCTGAGAGGCGGCGCCAGCCAGTGCAGATTGACGGCGATTTCGGTCACACCCCAGGCTTCAAGCTGATGCAGCGTGTGCTCGATCAAAGGCTGGCCGCCCAGCGGCATCAGCGCCTTCGGACTCATCAGCGTGAAGGGACGCAGCCGAACGCCAAGTCCTGCGGCCAGCACGATCGCTTTGCGGGGCATGTTGAGGTTGGCGGACATGCAGGAGCCTTTCAATAAAGACGCAGCTCGCGGCAGGCGGCCGCATGCCGTCTCAACGCCGGGACCCACGTGGCCGCAATGGCGTCCGGGGTCAGACCCGACTGCAGTTGCTGCCGCGTCCGCGCGGTGCCGAACAGTTGGTCGAACCAGCCGGGCCGCACGCCGCGATGCCGCCAGACGCGGCCCGCGCCGCAGACTGTTTGCAGCGTGTGCAGCAGCGTTACCGCCGTCAACACCGGCCGGAACCGCAACGGAGCGTTGACGCTCAGACGCACGCCGTCCAACTCGCGCCCCGCGAATGGCAGCACGGCGGCTGCATAGCGGAAGGGATGGAAGCTGACGCCCGGCAGGCGCCGCCGCCGCAACGCCTCGCAGAGTTCCACGCCACGCAGCCAGGGCGCTCCCACCACTCTGAAGGCCATGTTGGTGCCGCGCCCGCAGTCTATGCCGGGCAACGCCTCCGTGAAGACGGTGCTTAGATAGGTCATGCCGCTCTCCCAGGTGCGAATGCCCGGCGATGGCGGCACCCAGTCGGTCCAGCCGGCGCCGCGCGGTCCCTTTCGATCCCAGCCGCGCACGGGGACCACACGCAAGTCGAGCGCCAGCCTCTCCTCACGCGCGATCCAGCGCGCCGCCTCGCCGGGCGTCAGGCCGGTGCACAGCGGCAAGGTCACCGGCGCCACGAAACTGAGATGGGACGTCTCGGCCACCGGGCCATCGTAGACCCCCGGCAGAGGTACGGGACGGTCGGCCACGATGACGGCTATGCCTTGTGCCGCGGCCGCCTGCAGCATGTGGCGCAGCGTGGCAAGATAGGTGTAACAACGCGCGCCCAGGTCCTGCAGATCGCATACGATCGTGTCTATGCCCCGGAGCATCGCCGGATCTGGCTGGCGATGGGTCCCGTAGAGCGAATGCACCGGTATGCCCCAGTCGGGGTGCCGGCGCGACAGTGTCAGCGCACCGGCGCCGGCCAGACCCATGAAGCCGTGCTCAGGGCCGAAAAGCGCCACCAGTCGCTTGCCCAGCACGGCGCGGAGACGCTGCGCCGACGTGGCCCCGCCCATTGTCAGCGCGGCCTGATGGCTGAGTAGCGCCACGCGCCTGCCGGTCAGCCAGGCGGCGTGCCTCGTCAGCAATACATCCATGCCGTTCAGAAAGGGCTGCACGGGCGCTCATATTGCCTGCAAACCCACGCCAGCGCAAGCCCGACGGCCAGACGGCCCAGGGCAAACGCATCTAGTTCGTCCGCTAACCCAAAAACATTCGGAGTCTTCCGAAGAAACTGTGAGTGAATAGTCATCGCCAGCGTTCCTGGAGACGACGAAGCGGTTCGACGAAGCGTAACCGATAAAGGGTGGGACGAAGTGTGGGACATAGCGTGCGACTAAGCGTCACCGCCGACCGCCTTTGAGAGTGCCGTGAGTATGGCCGTGATTCGTCTTGGAAGATCACGTCCCTGCTCGAATCGCGAAAGGACTGTCCGCAACACTTCGTCGCACGCTTCGTCCCACCTGTTATCGGTTACGCTTCGTCGCGCGGCTGTGTCCCACGACATTCTGTCCTGAGAAGCTGCATCGTCAGCCGCTCTCGTCGCCCGCTGGCGTGTCCCGATTCACATAGTTGTCGGCCGCGAATTGGGCTGCGTTTGCCCTGCCCGACGGCCCGACACCTAGACTGCGAGGTAGACTCGTCAACATTTCATGAACGGGTGTTGCGCTTGACTTGCCCCTTCGTGCCGCATATCGTTAGCGCCGACGCCGCGGTTGTGCGGCGCGGACGCATGAAAACCGAACGCACCCGCCATATTCATGTGCCGCCTTCCTCACGCGCCGGCGGCGACGGTCCCACCACCGTACACCTGCCGTCCGCGCCCGCCCCCGCCGCCGCGCCTCCGCCCGGTCCGCTCTCCTCCGGCGAGGATCTCTTCAGCCTTTACGCCGTGCAGTCCAAGATTGGCGACGGCGGCATGGGAATCGTGTTCCTGGCCAAGGACCGCCGGTTGGGGCGTTTCGTCGCCATCAAACGCTTGAGCCATCAGGCCCAGGGCAATCCCTCGCTGCGCAGCCGTTTCCTGCAGGAGGCCCGCGCCGTAGCCGCTCTCAACCACATTCACATCGTTCATATCTACGGTCTGGGCGAGGACGCGGATGGCCCTTACATCGTCATGGAATACGTGCCGGGCCCGCTCGGCGCCACGGGTGGCGGACGCGCCGGCGACACGGGACAGCCCAACCCGCCGGTATCGCTTGACCGACAGGTCAGCCGCAACGGCCAGTACACGTTCAACGAAGCCATCGAGCTGCTGCTGAAGATCAGCAAGGCCATCGCCTACGCACATGGCTGCGGCGTGATCCATCGCGATCTCAAGCCATCCAACGTCCTGCTGGACGAGACCTGCGAGCCCAAGATCGTCGATTTCGGCCTGGCGCGCCTGATGCGTGAAGAGGAAAGCAAGCTGACGACGCCCGGCGAGAAGCTGCTTTCGCTGGGATACGGCGCGCCCGAGCAGGAGAGCGACGCCAGCATCACGGATGAGCGCGCCGACGTGTACGGACTGGGCGCCCTGCTCTACTTCGCCATCACCGGTCAGAACCCTCGTTATTTTCGCGAACAGGATATTCCCGTGCCCCTGCGCGACGTACTGGTCAAGGCGCTGGCCACCGATCGCGAACAGCGCTGGCCCAGCGCGGCCGCCTTCATGGAGGCACTGCAGGCGGTGCAGTCGCGCACGCGCGTTGAAACGCCCACCGCCAAGACCACCTGGCGCTGCAAGTGGTGCGACACGGTCAATCCGCTGACCATCCGTTTCTGCTCCGAGTGCGGCTGGGACGGCGGCGAGAACTGTCCCGAGTGCGGCGCCGAGAGTTTCGTGGGGGTGCAGTTCTGCGGCACCTGCGGCGCCGACGCGCGCACTTACGAGGGCGTCACGATCTTGTTGCGGCGCATGCGCGCCGCCGTGGACGCGACCGAATTCGAGCGCGCCGCGGCGCTGGGCGGGCGCGCCCAGGGCTTCGAACCGGCGGGGCCATCCGGCCGCGCGTTGGTCAAGGAAATCCAGGAACTCCGCGATCATGCCAACCGCCAGATCTCCCGCCGCGAACAGCTCAAGGAACTGATCCCCATGGAACTCCGCGCCGAGAACTACGAGCGCGCGCGTGAGTTCATCGCGGAATACCGCCGTCTTTCCGGCAACCGGCAGCAGTTCGTCGAAGAGGAACGCCAGTTACCCGGGCTAACTTTGAAACGCGATCTGAAGCGCGCGCAGCGCGCCCTGCACGATCGCGACTGGGATTATGCGCTGCACCTGTGCGACTCGTTGCTGCATGAGGTCGCGCCCGACAATGCCGAGTGTGTCTCGCTGCGCCATGCCATCGTGCGGCGCCAGGCTTTCCGCCGCGGCGCGAGGATCGTGCTGGCGGTAATGGCGCTCTTCCTGGTCTACCTGCTGAGCGCGCCGCCCGTCATGCGCCTGGCCGGCAGTCCGACGCCGGCGACGCTGCGGCGCCTGTACCCCCCGGCGCGCTGGTGTTACCGCGACGGTCTGTTGGCCTTTCCGCTGCGTGCCTATGCGCGGCTTTGGGATGAACAGGATCTGGAGGCGCGCTTCGCGCCCGCGGCGGCGCCGGCCGCGCGCGCAGGCGACGCCGCGCAGCCATCCGAACTGACGTCGCTTCAGACGTATTACGCCGGCCAACTGCGCGAGATCGAGAGCGCGCAGCGTCAGTACGCCGCCACCTGGCCGGAGACCTACAAGGCCGAACTCGACGCGCTGATGGAGCGACGGCGCGCGGCCGGCGACTACGAGGAGTGGCGCGCGCTCGACACCGAACGTCAGCAGTTCGGACGCACAGGCGCCATCGGCGCGCACTCGGAGAACGACGCCGGCGAACTGCTGGCGCTCAAACAGAAGTTCCGCGAAATGGTGTCGGCCGCCAGCGTCGAGCACGCGAGGCGCATCGTGGCCGAGAGCAAGAAGTACATCAACGACCTTTCCGGCCTGCAGAGTCGCTATACCAAGGACGCGCGCATGGGCGATGCCGCCCTGGTCAACAACGAGATCAAGCGGGTGCGAGCGACGCAGGAGATCAGAAAGGCCGAAGAGATCCTGGCCGACTTCGGTTCGCACGTCGAGGGCGAACCCGCCGGCGCGCTGTCGGCAACGCCTGTGGCGGCCGACCGCCTGGCCGAACTGCGCCCGCTGCGCGACCACTACGAGGAACAACTGGATGCGGCCGAGGCCGACTATGCGCGCAACATGGAACAGTGGCCGGGCAAGTATGTCGCCGCGTTGAATTTGCTCATGGAGAACTACCGGACTGCCGGCGACTACTCCGGCTGGCAGACCGTCAAGAACGAGGTCGAGCGCTTCAGCATTGACCGGTCCATTCAGACCGGCCAGTTGGCCAGTGAGCCCGCCAAGCTGGTCGCGCTGCAGCGGGAGTATCTGAAACAGGCGGCCGGTTTCCGCGCCACTCGCGCCCGCGCCATTGTGGAGCTGGCGTTGCGCCAGATCGAGTCGCTCACGGAA
>JAQULY010000215.1 GCA_028718445.1 Kiritimatiellia bacterium | reverse complement strand
GTCGTCGTCCAGCAGGCCCTTGAGGAGAATCTCGTCAGGTTGTTTCCGTGGCTGCGGGGGTGTGAAGAACTGTATGACCGGGCGGCCGATTTGTCGGGCCGGATTCATGTCGGTGTTCACGTAGAAACAGGACAACGCGAAACTCAGCGCCTTGCCTGTGCGCTTGCCGTCGGCCTTGGGGTAGACGGCGATACTGCCGTTGGCGGCCATCACGGCGTCGAAGTTGGGGTGCAGATAGACAGCGTGGCTGCCTTTCCACTTGCCGTCCGCGAAGGTCGGCAGGCTATTCGATCTCGCCGGCGGCGCGATGGCGCCGGTGCCTTCGCCGTAGTTGGCCGAGAGCCACTTCTGGTCCGCGGGCGAAAGGTTGCCGACGCGGATCTGCATCGGCGCGCCATCCTTGTTCTTGAGCTTCACGACGCCATCGGCCATATCCACGTATTCCGCCGCTATCTCGCTGCCGTTGACGCTCTTCCAGGTGCGCAACTTCGGATTGGCGGGAGCGGCGGCCGGCTTCGGCGCGGGCGGTTTGGCCGGCGGCGGGTTTGTGACGGCCGGCCCCGGCTGCGCGGCGGCTGGCGGATTAGTTGCGGCCGGCGTCGCCTCCTGCGCGCGCAGCGAAACGAGCATGAACCCCAAGGCAATAACGGCGCATGTCCCGCGCAACCTGCTACTCATTACGGCTGTCTCCTCTCGCCACCGTGTCCGCATGCCAAGGTCCGAGGCAGTTGTACGGTGCGTAACCATGGTTTCTATCAGATTGACCCCGGTGCGTCCAGCTTCCTCCCCGCTTCCTTCCCCCTTCCGTGGCGCAGGCTACCACTGCTCGCTACGGACGCGGAAGAAGGCGCGGGGGGCGGCGCCGGGGAGCCAGAGGTTGGTGGTGAGCGAGGCGCCGGGGAAGGTGACGACGGCATCCCAGGTGCCGGTGGGGGATGCGGCGCGCAGCACCGTGTTGCTCGAACGTGGCACGACCAGGTCCGCGAGCCCCAGCCAGACGCCGTTCGTGGCCGAAGCGAGGGCCGTCAGACGCGGCGGCAGGGCGGCGGGGATCTGGACGGAGAAAGGGGGAAAGGGGCCGTTGAGGTCCGACCACCCATCCGCCCAGCCGCTGCCGGTGCCGATGAGGGTGGAGTAGAGGTAGAAGTTGTTCGAGTCGTTAGGCGCGATGTAGTTCCCGTTGTTGTGGAAGAGGGTGCAGTCGGGGAGGATTTCGGGATCCCAGCCCGTGGGGGCGGCGGCGGAGTAGACGCCGCGGTCCGAGCCGGCGGGGACGGTGAAGGAAATGAGGTTGTTGGCGTCGCCGGGTGTGGAGAGGTTGGAGAGGAGGTAGACGTATTCGCTCTCATCCCAGGGATCGCCGTTGAAGTCGGCCACCGAACGCCACGACTGCACGCTCCACCGCAGCTCCGCCGTCGCCAGGAGCGGGGCGAGGAGGAACTGGAGGAGATGGCGGAGGGTGGGCATGTCAGTCTGGCGGGTGCTCGGGTGCAGCGTCGCGTAGGCCGTCGCACTCGGGGTAGCGGGTGCAGCCCCAGAAAGTGCCTCCGGCGTGGGGGCCTTTGCGGGCGTGGCGCTGACGCATCGAGGCGCCGCACTTGGGGCAGGCGGGGGCGGGCTGGCGGTCGGACAAGTCGGACTGGTCAGACTTGTCCGACCAGTCTGACTGCTGCGCCTCCTGGGCGGCACGTGCCTTTTTGCGCGCGGCGTAGAGGTTCTCCGTGAAGCCGCCGTGTTTGAGGAAGTCGCGACCCTGGCTTTCGACCTGGCGTCGCAACAGGTAGGCGGCCTGGTTCGTGGCGCAAAGCATGGCGTTGGCCGCCAGTTCCGGTTCCGCTTTGGCGACGAACGTCGCCAGGCCGGCGAGTCCAGTCAGGCGCACGGCGCCGGGCTTGGCGGGCGGCAGGTCCGTGCACAGGTCGTGATGCAGCCGCTCGCGCATCGCGAGGGCTTCGGGAGCGTCCTTGTGCCAGACGCGCAGGCCGCGCTGGATCAGGAAGCTCTTGTAGTCCTTGATCAGCTCGTCGTTGAGGCTGGCACGGGCCACGTTGGTGAGCTTCATCTCGGTCTTACGCGACGTCGCCGCCGCGCCGCTGCCCTCGCTGATGTTGCGCACGCCGCTGCGCGCGGCCTGCACCATCTGGTCGTGCGTGCGGGAGCGCTTGTCTATGAACCGGTCGCAGAAGACCACGGTCGCGTCGTAGACCGCCTCCGCCACCTTGTGGCTGCGGAGGTGCTCGTAGCCGCCATGCGGCAACAGCGGACTGTCAGTTCCGTCCATGGTACCTCCTGTGGAGAGTCGGACAAGTCGGACGAGTCAGACTGGTCGGACATGGCGTCGGCTTACTCTAATACCGCCCTGATCCGCCGCACGCCCGCCGAGGAGCTCTCCTCCTTCTGGATCTTGAACTTGCCGAGCTCACCGGTCGTCTTGGTGTGGGGGCCGCCGCAGACTTCCTTGGAGAAGTCGCCGGCAGTGTAGACCTTGACCTGTTCGCCGTACTTGGCGGCGAAGAGTGCTGTCGCTCCCTGGGCGCGGGCCTCCTCGATGGTCATAGTCTCGAGCGTGATGGTCAGATTGCGCCCGATCTGCTCGTTGACGATGCGTTCGACTTCGGCAAGTTGCTCCGGGGTCATCTTTTCGCCGTGCGTGAAGTCGAAGCGCAACCGTTCGGGCGTGATGTTGGAACCCTTCTGCTGCGCGTGCGGTCCGAGCACGATCTGCAGGGCCTTGTGCAGCAGGTGCGTGGCGGTGTGCAATCGGGTGGTGGCGTCGCCATGATCGGCCAGTCCGCCCTTGAAATTCTTGTCGCCCTGCTTGGAGAGTTCCTGGTGTTTCTTGAAGGCCTCGTCGAAACCGGCGCGATCCACCGTGAGCCCCTGCTCGGAGGCGAGTTCCTCGGTCATTTCCAGCGGAAACCCATACGTGTCGTACAGCTTGAATGCCGTGCGTCCGGAAAGCTGTGTTTGGCCGTGGGTCTTGAGCGCCGTGGAGATCTTATCGAACTCCTTCTGGCCGGAGACCAGCGTCTTCTCGAAGCGTTCCTCCTCGATGGCCAGTTCGTTGAAGATCGTTTCGCTCTTTTCCTGCAGTTCGGGGTAGACGTGCCGGTAGTTGGCGACGACGATCTCCGCCAGCGCGCGCGCGAAACCGGGGCCGATACCAAGCAGCTTGGCGTAACGCACGGCGCGCCGGATCAGGCGCCGCAGCACGTAGTTGGCGCCCAGGTTGCCGGGCTTGACGCCGCCGCGCTGGTCGCCGAGGATGAAGGTGGCGGTGCGCAGATGATCGGCGATGATGCGCTGGGCGCGCTGGACGGTCGCCACGTCGGCGGGTGGGGTGGTGGAGAGTTCGGCGATCCTGGCCATGAGCGGCGCGAACAGCTCGGTCTCAAAGACCGAGGCGCGCCCCTGCAGCATGCAGATGGTGCGCTCGACGCCCATGCCGGTATCCACGTTCGCTTGCTTGAGCGGTTCGTAACGGCCATCGGCGGTCTTGTTGTACTGCATGAAGACATCGTTCCAGATCTCGATGTACTTGCCGCAGTGGCAGCCGGGGCGGCAGGCGGGGCCGCAGGCGGGCTTCAGCGTGTCGATGAACATCTCGGTGTCAGGACCGCAAGGGCCGGTCTGGCCGGCGGGGCCCCACCAGTTGTCCTCTTTGGGCAAGGCATGAATGCGTTCCGCCGGGATGCCCAGCGACTTCCAGATGGCGATGGACTCCTCATCCCGGGGCACGTTGCCTTCGCCCTGGAAGACGCTCACGCTGAGGCGCGCCGGATCGAACCCGAGGTACTGCGGCGAGGTCAGAAACTCATAGGACCAGGCGATGGCCTCTTTCTTGAAGTAGTCTCCCAGCGACCAGTTGCCGAGCATTTCGAAGAAGGTCAGGTGCGCGGCGTCGCCAACGGCCTCGATATCGCCGGTGCGGACGCACTTCTGCACGTCGGTCAGGCGCTTGCCGGCGGGATGCGGCTCGCCCAGCAGGTAGGGCACCAGCGGATGCATGCCGGCGGTGGTGAAGAGCACGGTCGGGTCATTCTCCGGAATCAGCGAAGCGCCGGAGATGACGGCATGGCCCTTGGAGGCGAAGAAAGAAAGGTACTTCTGGCGCAGTGTGTCGGCGGTCATGGAATGTTCTGCATTTCGGTTGAAAGCCGAAATGATAGCGCCAACGCGGTCGAGGCGCAATGCTACGCCCCGCATATGCTCTTACAGGCTCACACCTCCGCGACGGGCGGCTCGTCCTCGCCGCCGGTGGATGGGCGGCCCTTGATGGCGGCGGCGGCGGGCTTGGTCTCCTTGATCTTCTCGATGATCTGCTGGACTATGGCGGGGTTCTGGCGCATGTACTCCGTCGCGGCCAGCGCTCCCTGGCCGATCTGCTCGCTACCAAAGCTGAGCCATGAGCCGCGCTTGGTGACGACATTTGCGACCAGGGCGGCGTCGAGTACCGACCCCTCCCAGGAGATGCCGCGGGCGTAGAGAATGTCGAACTCGGCTTCGGTAAAGGGCGCCGCCACCTTGTTCTTCACGACCTTCACGCGCGTGCGGTTGCCGACCACCGTGCCGGCGGAATCCTTGAGCGCGCCGATGCGCTGCACGTGCAAGCGCACGGAGGCGTAGAACTTCAGGGCGCGCCCGCCGGGCGTGGTCTCGGGATTTCCGAACATCACGCCGATTTTCTCGCGGATCTGGTTGGTGAAGAGACAGAGAGTTTTGGTCTGGGAAATCGCGCTGGTGAGCTTGCGCATCGCCTGCGACATCAGCCGCGCTTGCAGTCCGACGTGGGCGTCGCCCATGTTGCCGTCGAGTTCGGCCTGCGGCGCCAGGGCGGCGACCGAGTCCAGCACAACCACGTCCAGCGCGCCGCTCTTGACAAGCTGCTCGGTGATCGTCAGCGCCTCCTCGCCGGAGTTCGGCTGCGACACCAGCAGGTCATCGAGCTTCACGCCCAGCCGGCCGGCGTAGTTGACGTCCAGGGCGTGCTCGGCGTCCACGAAAGCAGCCAGGCCGCCCTCGCGCTGGGCATTGGCGATGACATGCAGCGCCAGTGTCGTCTTGCCGGACGACTCCGGGCCGTAGACCTCGACCACGCGTCCGCGCGGCAGCCCGCCGACACCCAGAGCCAGGTCGAGCGAGAAGGCTCCCGTGCTGATGATGGGGATGTTCTTGGCGGCGGAAGCCTCCCCCATGCGCATGATGGCGGTTTCGCCGAATTCCTTGCGAATCTGGGCCAGAACGGCGTCGAGCTGACTGGATATGGCGTTCTTTTTCTCTGCCATGCGGGCTTCTCCGTAAACGCTGAATAGCGGTTGTCGGCAGTCTCCTAGGTTGGGGGGCGGGTGTCAAGTGCAACCGCACAGACGGAATTGAAATTGCCTTCGATATTCTGCGGTTCGATATTCGGCAATCTGCGGTTCGATTGGGCCGTGGGTTTTCCCCCGCGTGCGAACCGCAGATTGCCGAATAGCGATTTTAGAATCATGAAGGAAAGAGCCTCCAGTGAGGAGACGGAATTCACCGGAATTGCCAGGAGAGTAATGGGGCGGTGAGATGGGGGGCGCGAGTGGGGTGCATGCAAGCGTGAGAGACATGTAACTGCGCCTGACTCGGTGAGAAAGCACTCCGGGCCACAGGCAAGGGTGTCGGCGCTGCCCGTCAGCGTCCCGGCGGCGGCTCCTGAACCGAGCGACGTACCCGGGTCCCGCCGCCGGGGGCAAGCGCGGTGCGGATCGGGCCGGAAAGCCGGCCCATGATCACGCGCCGGCTTTCCGGCCCGATCCGCGCCGCTTCCGTGCTACGCCTCCATGTCCTCAAGACACACTCAACGAAATACTCCTGCTCACATGCGCTCCACTCGCACCCCTATCTCACCCATTACACACCGGATCGCTTTGCCGACGGATCGCTTTGCCATCGCCACGCACTTCGGAATCGGCTATCATGCGGCAACATGAGTTCGTTGCTTGAAGAGATACGCGGACCGGAGGATGTGCGCTCCTTGCCGCGGGAGCTGCTGGAACCGCTGGCGGAGGAAATCCGCGCGCGCATGGTCGCAACCGTCAGCCGCACAGGCGGCCATCTGGCCTCGAATCTGGGCGTGGTCGAACTGACTCTGGCGCTGCTGCGTAGTTTCGCGCCGCCGGCCGACAAAATCGTCTGGGATGTCGGGCATCAAACCTATGCCTGGAAACTGCTGACCGGCAGGCGCGCCCGTTTCGATACCCTGCGCCAGCCGGACGGGCTTTCCGGTTTCCTCAAGCGGGCGGAGAGTCCCTGCGACGCCTTTGGCGCCGGACACGCCGGCACGGCCATCTCGGCGGCGCTGGGGATGGCCACGGCCCGCGACGCGCGCGGCGGCGCCGAACACGTCGTGGCGGTCGTCGGCGACGCCGCCCTGGGCAATGGCCTCTCGTTGGAGGCACTTAACAACGTGACCGCCGCGACCCGGCGCCTGATCCTGATCCTCAACGACAACGAGATGTCCATCTCTGGCAGCGTCGGCGCGCTTTCGCGCCATTTCGGTCGCCTGCTCGCGAGCCATCACTACAACCGCTGGAAGAGCCGTATCGAACGCACCGCGCTACGCCTGCACATGTCTCCGTTGCGGCGCGCCTACCACCGGACGGAGGCTGCCATCAAGAGCCTCTTCGTGCAGAACGTGCTCTTCGAGAATCTCGGACTGCGCTACGTCGGTCCGATAGACGGACACGACCTGAACGCGCTGCTGGATGCGCTGGCGATCGCCAAGGATTACGACCGGCCCATCGTCTTGCACGTCGCCACCATCAAGGGGCGCGGTTATGCGCCGGCCGAACGCGCCCCGCAACGCTGGCACGGCGTCGGATCGTTCGACGCCGCCACTGGCGAACTGCCGCCGCATCGCGACGGCTATTCGGAAGCGTTCGGCGCCGCTCTGACGGCCCTGGCCCGACACGATGAACGGATCGTGGCCATCACCGCCGCCATGCGCGTCGGCACGGGGCTCGACGCCTTCGCCCAAGCCTTCCCGAAACGCCTCTACGATGTGGGTATTTGCGAATCGCATGCGGTGGTCTTCGCCGCCGGACAGGCCGCGGCGGGACTGCGCCCGGTGGTGGCGCTCTACTCGACCTTCATGCAACGCGCCGTGGACAGTGTGCTCCACGATGTCTGCCTGCAGGGATTGCCGGTAGTCTTTTGCCTCGATCGCGCCGGCGTGGTCGGCGCCGACGGCCCTACGCATCATGGCCTGCACGACCTGCCTCTGTTGCGCAGTTTCCCTGGACTGACGATCATGCAGCCGCGCGACGAGGCCATGCTGGCGCGCATGCTGGTCAGCGCGTTGCGGTACGAGGGCCCCAGCGTCATTCGCTATCCGCGCGATCCCAGCCCCGGCGTGCCGATTCCGGACCAGCCCGAACCGTTGTCGCCCGGCACGGCCGAAGTCGTGCTGCAGCCGGACCCGTCGGTGCCCGCCGGCGGCACTGTCTGGCTGTGGGCGCTGGGCGACATGCTGCCGTTGGCGCTGTCGGCCGCCGAGCATCTGCGGGCACGCGGCATCAGTCTGGGCGTGGTGGACGCGCGGTTCGTCAAGCCTCTCGATCTATCGCTCTTGCGCATGCAGGCGCCGGTCGCGCGCTGCTTCGCCACGCTGGAAAACGGGGTGATGGCCGGCGGATTCGGCTCGGCCATCCAGGAAGCGCTGGCGGCGGAAGGCTTTGCTGTGCCGGTGCGCGTCTTCGGCTGGCCCGATGCGATCGTCGGGCAGGGCACCACCGACAGCCTTCGTCTGGCCCACGGGTTGACGGCGCGGTCCATCGCCGAAGCCATCGCGTCGGCCTGCGCCGCCTGGCCGGCGAGGCGTCCGTGAAGACGCGCCTCGACAGGCTGGTGGTGGCACGCGGTCTCGCCGAGAGCCGCGAACAAGCCCAGCGGTTGATCCTGGCAGGCGTGATCAGCGTGGATGGCCAGGTGGCCACCAAGGCCGGCCACACCTTTTCGGACGAGGCGCGCGTGGAGCGTGCCGCCCCGCCGCGCTTTGTCAGCCGCGGCGGCGAAAAACTGGAGGGCGCCTTCGAGGCCTTCGATCTGCGGGTGCAGGGTCTGGTCTGTCTGGATGTCGGCGCATCCACCGGAGGTTTCACCGATTGCCTGCTGCAGCACGGCGCGGCGCACGTGATCGCGTTGGACGTCGGCCATGGGCAGATTCACCCCAGAATCCGGGCCGACGCGCGCGTCACGGTCATCGAGCACTGCAATGCGCGTTACCTCACCGCCGCCGACCTGCCGGCGCCGCCGCGGTTCGCCACGGTGGATGTCTCGTTCATCTCGTTGCGCCTGATCCTGCCGCCCGTGGCCGCGTTACTGCCGCCGGGCGCGGAGATGATCACCCTCATCAAGCCGCAGTTTGAGGCCGGCCGCGCCCAGGCGCCCGGCGGCGTGGTGCGCGATCCGGCGGTGCATGCCGCCGTCGTCGAGAGCATTCGCGAGGCCGGGGTCGCGCAGGCCGGCCTGGTCTGGCTGGGCGTGGTGCCTTCGCCGCTGCGCGGACCCGAGGGGAATGTGGAGTTTCTCGCCTGGTGGCGGCGCGGGGAGGCCGGCGCATGACGGATCTGCTGCGCCAGAAGCTCAAGCAGGTGCCGGACAAGCCCGGCTGTTACCTGATGCGCGACCGGCGCGGGGGCATCGTCTACGTCGGCAAGGCCCTGTCGTTGCGGCGCCGCGTGCAGAACTATTTCCGTCCCGCCACGCTGCGCGCGGCCGAGCCCAAACTGCGCAGCCTGCTCAACAGCGTGCAGGATCTGGAGTGGATCGTGACGCGCGACGAAGACCAGGCCCTGCTGACCGAGAACGAATTGATCAAGCAGCACCAG
>JAQULY010000214.1 GCA_028718445.1 Kiritimatiellia bacterium | reverse complement strand
CGCGCGTGGCGAGTTGCAGCAGTGGAAACCCCAGCTCGACGATGCGGCGCATCACGCAGGCATGGCTCAGCGGCGAGCCCTCGTAACAGTCGCGCAGGTCGGCATGCGCGTCGAACTGCACAAAGCCGACGCGGCGTCCGGCGGCGCGGAACGCGCGGGCCGCGCCCAGCGTCACGGTGTGTTCGCCGCCCAGCAGCAGCGGACGCGCCCCCGCGCGCAAAGCCTGGTCCACGCGCCGCTCGATGACTGCCAACCAGGCCTCGGCGCCGCGCCGGCCGCGTTCGGGCCTCACGGGCGGTTGCGTGTGAATGCCGAACTGACCTGGCATGGCGCCGCGGTCGTCGGCCTCGAGTTGCCCGGAGGCGTTCAGTATGGCCGCCGGTCCGGCGGCTGTGCCGCCGCCATACGATACGCTGAGTTCCATGGGCACGGGAATCGCGTGGAAGACGGCGCGGTCAGGCGCGGCGTTGGGGTATTCGGAGTGGAGAAAGTGCGGACTCCTCATGAAAGCCTCATCTTGAAGTCCTCGTATCCGAAGCGGCGCACGACGCGCAACCTGCCGTCCAGCTCGCGCACGACGATATCGGGCAGACGGATGCCGTTGAAGGTGCTGTTCTTGACCATTGTGTAGATGGCCATGTCCTCGAAGACCAGGCGATCGCCAGGCGTGAGCGGACGGTCGAAAGCATATTCGCCGATGACGTCGCCGGCCAGGCAACTCGGGCCCGCCAGACGGTAGACGTGGGGCTTTTCCCCGGCAGCGGCGCCGCGATCGGCCTGTGGCCCCGGATGGGCCGTGCCGTTCCAGGCGGGATCACGGAACACCCTTGGACGATAGGGCATCTCCAATACGTCCGGCATGTGGCAGGTGCAGGAAGCGTCCAGAATGGCGATGGGTATGTCGCTGGTGACGACATCGAGCACCGTGGTTGCCAGCGTGCCGGCATTCAAGGCCACGGCCTCGCCCGGTTCGAGGTAGATCTCGCCGGCGTGGCGGGCACGGAAGCCTGCGATGGTACGGCACAGCAGGTCGAGGTCGTAGTCCGGCCTGGTGATGTGGTGGCCGCCGCCGAAGTTGAACCAGGAGAAGTGCGGCAGCAGGTCGCCGAAGCGTTGCTCGATGGCCTGAAGGGTACGCTCAAAGGCGTCGGCGTTGTGCTCGCAGAGGTTGTGGCAGTGCAGTCCGGACAGGCCTGTCAGGTCGCGTCCAGCGAAGGCGGCGCGGCGGATGCCCAGGCGCGATCCGGGCGCGCAGGGATCGTAGAGCGGGGTCGCGCCCTCCGAGTGTTCCGGGTTGATACGGAGACCGCAGGCAACGGTGCGTTGTGTACCGGCAACGCGCGGCAGCGCGCGGTAGCGCTCCCACTGGGCGAAGGAGTTGAAGGTGATGTGATCCGCCAAGCCGGACAATTCCGCCATGTCCGCGTCGCTGAAGGCGGCGCCATGCACGTGCACCTCGCCGCCAAACTCCTCGCGTGCCAGACGCGCCTCGTGCAGCGAGCTGGCGCAACAACCGTCGAGTCCGCGCCGCAACAGCGGGAAGGTCTCGTACATGGAGAAGGCTTTGAGCGCCAGCAGAATGCGGCAGCCCGTGCGCTGCCGGACGTCGTCCAGAATGGCGAGGTTGCGCTCCAGGGCGGCGCAGTCAACCACGTAGGCGGGGGTGTCGAGTTGGGCTGGGGTCATGGTTCGCTGAATTCGCAGCCGCAGTAGTTCTGGCGATACAGGCCATAGACGCGCGCCAGTTCGCCGCTGCGCCTGAAGCCGTCCCGCTGCTTGAAATCCGTTGCCAGGAAGCGTTGCGGGTCGGCGGCGCGGCCTTCCTCAAACAACGTGGGGGAGTGCTTGTGGGGACTGATCGAGAGGCTGGTGGTGAAATGCGGCATGCCGAGCTCAGCGGCCTTGGCCGCGGTGCGGCGGAGGCTGTAGGCGAAGCAACGCCGGCAGCGCGCGCCGCCTTCGGCCGCCTGTTCGAGACCGCGGATGTAAGTCAGCCAGTCGTCGTGACTGGTTGGGTCCACCATCAGCGGCACGGCCAGATACTCGGCCAGCCGGCGGACCGATTCCAGCCGCAGCGCGCATTCCGCCGGCGAGCCGATGTTGGCGTTCGAGAAGAACAGCGTCACATCGTAGCGCTCGGCGCGCAACCGTTCGATACAGGCGGAGGCGCAGGGCGCGCAGCAGGTGTGTAGCAGGATCGCGGACATGGGTATACGGGGGCGGACAAGCTGAGGAGCATCATGGCCGGAAGCGCGCGACATGTCAACGGGGCACGCGCCGCCCTGGCAATGGGTCCGTGAGATAGGGGTGCGAGCGGAGTGCATATGAGCGGGAGCGACCTATTGCCTGGCCATGGGGGCGTGAGCATGTAGCCCGGCGATCTGTGGCTTGGAACCAGTTCCGCATTTCGTCCTCGCATACTCTCACGCGACCCACTCGCGCCCTTGTCTCACTGCGCAATCAACGCGCATGGTTAGGTGGCATAAGTGCGCCACTCTCGCAGTTCAGGGCGCCGTGAGTAATGGCTGGGTGAGACAGTCAGCCAGGGGGAGATAGGGGGTCCAGCGATAGGCACGATCTTGGGACATGTTGACATACATACGTATGTCTTGTATTCAGTAGCGTGTTTCTTGTTACCGGTTGGCGCCGGGAAAATGGGACATGGAGCGGTGCGATCCTTGCCATGAAAACGAATGCGTGCGTGCGCCCGCGCCGCCCGAAGAGCGATTTCCTGTCATGATCACTTGGTTCGACGGCATGGGGAACGAACGCGATGAACAGACACCGGATATGGCATCTTTTTGCCCTGAGTGCGGCGGCGTGGTTGTTGATCGTCAATGGAGCCCAAGCCATCCATAACTCACTCTTCATCCGGGACGGCTTGCGGCAGGACAACGGCGATCCGCTGCGTGTCGAGCGGCGGGACCCGCACCGCGGCGTGTGCCGCGATCCGCAAGCAAAGCCTTCGCCGGGCGATTTCGAGATGCAGGGGCCGTGGTGCGTCGAGGCCAAGGTGCCGGGACAGTACGGCGAGCCGTTGCGGGAGGACGTCGCCGATTTTTTGCGCCGCATGGAGATCGTCGTGTCGGAAACCGCCGACCGCGTGGTCCGGCTGAGTCTCAGCCAGGACATCGAGCCGCGCGGCTTTCGGGTCGATTGCGATCCCCGGCGGATCGAGATCTGCGGGGGTGATACGGCGGGCGTCTGGGCCGGTGTGGCCTGGTGGGAGCGCGCAATGCGCGTGCAGCGGGGCCCGTTTCTGCCGCACGGTAAGGTCCAGCGGCAAGCGCTGTGGCGGACGCAGATCAGCCAGGGCCCCTGGGGCGGCAACTACTCGGTGCCCGACTTCTCGCCGGAGTACCTGAGCGACGACGCCTTCCGGCTGTACGCCCATTACGGCGTCAACAGCATGATGATCTACGGCGACGTGCTGTGCTACGCCGGCGGCACGATCCTGCCAGAGTTGAACCATCCGGATTGCGAGAAGCACTTGGCGATGCTGGGCGATGCGGCCCGCCGCGCGGCTCGGTACGGCGTGCGGTTCACCTACGTGCCGGTGGGCCCGAAGCTGCGTCCGGATCATGCCGTGTTTCGCAACCACCCGGAGGTCCGCGGTGTGCAGGTGCGGCACGGCGGGGGACTGCAATACCTCTGTTCCAGCAGCGAAACGACGCTCCGGTTCTATGAAGATCTGTTCGGCAATCTGACCCGTGCAGCCGGCGAGCTTGCCGGGGTAGTGCTGATCACGTACTCCGAATCCTGGTATCACTGCCGGATGTCGGACCGGCAGACGACGACGCCATGCCCACGCTGCAGCCAGATGCCGGTCCACGAGATGACTGCCCGGTTGGTCGAGGCGGTGGATCGCGGCGTGAAGCAAGGCTGTCCCGATGCGTTCACCGCGCAGTGGATCTACACCTGGAACCGAGGCGACCGGCGCGAGGGCTTCCGTCCCCTGGCGCCGCACATCGGGCTGATGCACCACGTTGAGAAGGACTTCAGTTACCACAAGACCGGCTATACGAAAAAAGTATGGGACTACAGCATCGACTACACGGGACCGTCGCCGGAAGTGCAGCAATTGGCAGCCTTCGCGCACGAGACGGGACGTCCGGTGCTGATCAAAACGGAGACCGGCATCGGCCTGGAAGTCTTCCAGTTCCCTTACGTCCCGGCCTTGCAGCACCTGGCCGCGAAGTGGCAGGGCGTGCGCTCGCTCCAACCCTCCGGAGTCCACCAGAGCTGGCTGTTCTTCGGCATGGCTGGCACACGCGCCGAAGAATTGGGGTTCTGGGCGGCGTATGAGCCTGAGAAGGCCGCCGAGCAGTTCCTCCGCGAGATGGCGGTGCGGGATTTTGGGGCCGGCGCCGCGGACTCCGCGCTGGAAAGTTGGGCCGCCATGAGCCGAGCTGTGACGCACCTGCCTTGCATCCAACTGCCCAACTACTACGTCGGGCCGACTTTTCTCGGGCCCTGCCATCCTTTGGTGCCGTCGGCTCGCGACGCCGTGCCGGACGTCTTCTACGGTTATCTGCACTATCTCCAGGAAAACGAAGAAACGTTCTCCCGGAAACCGGTCGAGCAAGCCCGCATCTGCCTGGTCATGGCCGATCTGCCGCCGACATCCAGAAATGTCAATGTTGTTCCCGACGACCCGGCCTCCGATGGCTGGGAACTGGTAGCTCGCGAGTACGCGACGGCTGCGGAAGAAGCCAAACAGGCGATACGCTGCTTGCAGGTCGCCGGCGAGAAGACGTGTACGGCGGAGGACCGTCGGCGGATGCAGGAAGAGCAGGACCTAACGGAACTCGTGCATCGTACGTTCCTGACCTGCGCCAGCACGGTCGAGTTTCTGCGGACCAGGCGCGTCTGGGAGAAGGACAAGAAGGCGAGCGATCTGGAACGGATGCGCGCGATTGCTCGCGCCGAACGCGAGAACGCCGCCGCCGCGATTCCGATCTACGCCCGCGCACGCTGGCTCGATCCCGCGCTGCGACTTGACGGACGATTCCGGCCAGCCGAAGAGATGCTCCGCGAGAAGATCGCTTGGCTGGACCGGTTTCTGCAGTGAGTCAAGAATCGACAGGTCAAGCCCGTGAAACGTAGGCGGCGCACTCCGTGTGCCGATTTCCACATGCGACTGGGCTCGTCCTGCGTCAATAGCTTCCTGGTTATGAACCTTCCGCGTTCACGTAGCCGCAAGTGTCTTAATGTGCAGAGGGGCTATCTAAGCAACACGCCCTTGACGTAATGGGTCAGTGAGATGTGGGCGCGAGTGGTGTGCATGTGAGTGAGAGACTCGAAACAGCGCCGGACTCCGTGAGACAGCACTCCGGATCACAGAGCGAGGGTGTTGGCGCTGCCCGTCAGCGTCCCGGCGGCGGCTCCTGAACCGGACGAAGCACCCGTGTCCCGCCGCTTCCGTTCTACGCCTCCCAGCCCTCATGGCACGCCCAATTGATCGCTCCTGCTCACATGCACTCCACTCGCACCCCCATCTCACTGACCCATTATTCCCTTGACACATATACATGTTGACAAACATACGTATGTCTTGTATTTGGTACCTTGTTCCTCTTTGAAGGAATGGGCTCTGATCGAAGACGGGAGTCTGGAGTGACAAAGTCGGCAGCAATGCAAAAGAAGATGCGTATTCCGGGCGCCGACAGGAAACCGGACGGGACGACGCACTTTCGGCTCGGGGCCAGTGGCCAGCGTGTCGATGTATGGCTGACCGGCCGGACCGCGCGGAATGTCTATTTTCAGGAGCATCTTCCCGCCTGTTTCGAGCGGGCGCTTGAGTTCGACCGGCTGAATCTCCGAGGCGCGGCGCTGGAATGGATTTTCACTGGCGCTCGCGGTGGTTTTGCCGTGCGGGTCTCCAAGAATTCCGTTGAGACCGTCCAATGCTACTACGACTCCTTTGGTCTGTCTGCGCTTTCAGCCTTGGGCAAAGCCGATGCCTCGGCTTCGCTGGAGCAATGGTTCGCCACGTCCATGGCGCAGATCATGAAAGGCACGGAGGGGCTTGGCACGTATCCCAGGAAGGAGTGGGTACGGACGAAAGCGGACTTTCGCGGCCCGGTTAGAAGCCTCACGCTCTCCCTGGATCACAAGCTGGCGCTGACTGTCCGCGTGAACGGGGCGCTCAAGATCAACCAGCTTTGCCTGATCGATGTCAGCCGGCACCAGATGCGTGTCTCCGATCCGAAAGCCGATGTGCAAGGCAGACTCATCAAGCCTCAACCCGTCCCGGTGGAGGTTAACGTGGACACGCAACGCCGCCGCCAGACGATGATCGGATTTGGGGGGGTGACCATTCCCACCGCCTATGCCGAACTCAGCGCCCACGGGCGCCGCCGCTGGTGGGAACTGGTCATGGAATATAACCTGCTGATCCAGCGCGAGAACCCCATGGGGCCGGGCCTTCGGCGGGACATGTCGAACTGGGACCGGTTGGATCAAGCCTCGCCTCACTACTACGGGGATAATTTCCCCAACGGCAACGTGAGCGATTTTGCCTACAACCGCGTCCTGCGCAGGTTGGGCGGTCAGGTCTGGTTCGAATTCTGGCAACTGCCGGACTGGGCCGTGAAAACGGGCGAATATCTTGACGAAAAGAACCGGAAACGGCACGGCCTTGTGGATGTCCGCCAGTACGTACGCGCCATGGTGGGATACTGTCTGGAGGCGAAACGACGCACGGGCGCTCCGCCGGAGGTGGTGGGCATTCAGAACGAACTGTCGCAACCGGTCGCAACCTACCATGCGATGACGCAAGCCTTGCGCGTCAGTCTGAACCGGGCCGGGTTCGCCGGGGTCAAGATCCACATGAGCGACGCGAACATGCTCTCGCCCGACAGCACCTGGGGACGCCAGTATGCCGACGGCATCACGCGCGCCCGCACATTCACCGCCGATCCGAAGGTGTGGGATGCCATTGACTACGCCACCACTCACATGTACGACTACCAGGAGTATTTCAATGACCCGGATGCCTTTGACGCGCCTCTCCGGGAGTTCCATCGGCTCACCGCCGGCAAGCCGTTTCTCTCCACGGAACTGTGCGTGAACAATCCGCGTTTCCAGAAACCCTGTTACCGGCTGGCGCTGCTTATGGGCGAGCTTTACCATAAGAATCTGGTTCTGGCGGATGCGGCGGCCCTGCTGTATTGCTGGTCTCTGGTCAATGTCACGCAGCCATCTTTCGGCTGGACCCGCGCGCTCTTTGTGCCCGATGAGTCCCAGGGGTTTGTGCCGGCGCCGTCGAGCCATCAGTTGCGGGTTTTCGGAGCGTACAGCCGCCGCATCCGCAAGGGCATGACGCGCGTGGAGGTACGCGCAAGCGATCCTGACCTGCTTACCACGGCCTTCGCCGGCCGCGGAAGGGAGCGAACCGTGGTGATGCTGAATCGCTCTACCCATCCCGTTACGGTCACGCTCCATGGCGTCGGGAAGATGCCGGAAATGGAGCGGTGCGATCCCTACCATGAAAACGAATGCGTGTCTGCGCCCGCGAAAATCAGAATCGAGCCTGGGGCCGTGGTGACTTTGACCAACGTCCCTCGGCAACGTCTTCCCGACCACTTCACGGTTAGCTCATACGCATAGCTGAGATTGAACGTATGTATCGAGGAAATATGGATGAAAAAATACGAGTCCATATATAGAGCATTCCGTGACCGGATAGTGCGGAACGGTTTCGCGCCGGAAGGCAGGCTTCCAAGCGAGTCGGAAATTGGCGCCGAGTTCGGCGTCAGCGTTGCCACCGTTCGGAAGGCCATGGATGGCCTTGTGGCTGAGGGCCTGATCGTCCGGCGGCAGGGAAATGGAACCTTTGTGGCCGATCCCGCGGTTCCTGTCCCCTCCGCCCATGGCATCGGGCGGCCGATGATCATGTTCATCGCGTTGTCGGTGACCGATTTCTATTGCGAAGAACTCGTGCTCATGCAGAACGCGTTCTCGAAACTCGGGTACGCCTGCATGCAATGCGCGGCGCCCGACTTCGGTTCGCCGGATGGGCTGCGCCGGATCGAGCAGGCCGTGGGCTTGCGTGATCTGGCCGGAATCGCCTGCGGTCCGGTCTGGCACAACTACGCCGCGATAGCTCCGCTCTTTGAATCGGTGCGTCTCCCGGTGGTGTTCGTCCATCCGCGCGAACCGTTGCCGGGAAATTTCGTGACGACCGATTCCGCCGCGGGAACCTATCAGGCACTGTGCCATCTCCGTGACATCGGGTGCGCGTCGCTGCGCTACTTCGGGCCTGAGGAGCCCGACCAAGTGTGGTCGAAGACACGGGGCATCCGCCGTTTTCTCAGCGAGTGCATGCCGGAAATGCCGTTCGGAAACCTTGTCGTGAACTTGGAGGACACCTTGGAAGGAGGGCACCGCGCCCTTCTCAAGGAACTGAAGGGCGGCGTCGCCATGGATGGGGTGTTGGCCTCCGGCGATCTCTCCGCCGTGGGGCTCATTGGGGCGTTACGCGAAAGGGGGCTGAGTATTCCGGGGAACGTGGCCGTCATCGGCTCGGGGCGCGGAAGCATCGCGGCCACGACCGTGCCGCCCTTGACGATGATGGAACTTGACACGCGGCAGATCGCGAAAGAGGCCGTCAGAGTACTTCACGAATCGATCCTCAGCGGCAGGAACGGAGCCCGGCAGCAGGTAGTCCTGCAGCCGCGCTTGGTGCCGCGCGCCAGCACCATGGGCGCATCCGGCGCAAGGCGGGCGCGAA
Organism: Kiritimatiellia bacterium; assembly: GCA_028718445.1. Taxonomy (GTDB): domain Bacteria; phylum Verrucomicrobiota; class Kiritimatiellia; order RFP12; family JAAYLN01; genus JAQULY01. The sequence continues at coordinate 132 of JAQULY010000214.1, read as the reverse complement.
AAACAGATTTCAAGTCAGGGCGGCTTGTCGGGCAGTCCTGATGGGTTGATGGTTCAACGCCAAGGTCACAATACCACCGAGAGGAGAAAGCAGACCATGCATGCGAAACAGTGGAAACTCAAAGGCAGAATG
>JAQULY010000213.1 GCA_028718445.1 Kiritimatiellia bacterium | reverse complement strand
CTATCTCGAGGATCAGGACTACTGGCAGATGTCGGGCATCCAGCGCGACGTCACCCTCTTCGCCAAGCCGCGTGTCCACCTGCGCGATTTCGCCATTCGCACACGCTTCACTGACCGCCAGTACCGGGACGCGATCCTGGAGGTCACGGCGTTCTGTTCGCGGTGCGAGGCCGCGAACGGCTGGACCGTCTCGCTCGAACTCTTTGACGACCGCGACCGGCCGGTGCTCGACACCCCGCTCCGCGACGACCTCAACGGCGTCTCGACTGCCTATAGCGGCAACAAGCCCGACAGCTTCTGCGCGACATTCACGACGACGATCAAAGCCCCGCATCACTGGAACGCCGAAACCCCCGTTCTCTACACCGCCGTCCTCGCCCTGCGCGACCCGGCGGGCGCCGTGGTCGACGCCGAAAGCGCGCGGGTCGGCTTCCGCCAGGTCGAAATCCGCGACGGTTTGCTGTTGCTCAACGGACGTCGCCTCGTGATCCGCGGCGTCAACCAGCACGAGCACAACTCACGAACCGGCCGCGTTCTCTCTGACGAGTGGATGCGGCGCGAGCTGGTCGCGATGAAACGGCTCAACCTCAACGCGGTCCGCACCTCGCATTACCCTCACGACACCCGCTGGTACGACCTCTGTGACGAACTCGGGATCTACGTTACCGACGAAGCCAACCTCGAGACGCACCAGTTGTGGGGCGCCCTCTCGCGTTCGCCCGAGTGGGCCGGCGCCTATCTCCAGCGCGCCGTGCGCATGGTGCTGCGCGACCGCAACCGTCCGTGCGTCCTCACCTGGTTGCTGGGCAACGAGTCGTCGTGCGGCGCCAACCATGCCGCCATGGCCGCCTGGATCCGTGCCTTCGACGGCACGCGCCCCGTGCAGTACGAGAGCGGCCACCCGGGACCCGAGGTCTCCGACATTTTAGCTCCCATGTATCCCGACCTCGGCTGGGTGCGCGACACCCTCGCCGACCCCGCCGAGAAACGACCGCTGGTGATGTGCGAATACGCCTACGGCAAAGGCAACAGCGGCGGCGATTTCTTCAAATTCTGGGATCTCGTTTGCAGTCTCCCCCGCTTTCAGGGAGGCTTCATGTGGGACTGGGCCGACAAGGCGCTGGAACAAACCCTTGCCGACGGCCGTACCGCCTACCGCTACGGTGAGAGCGAAGGCGAGGGCCCCCATGTCGCCCGCATGTGCCTGAACGGCATCGTCTTCGCCGACCTTGCGCTCAAGCCGGCGGCCTACGAGATGTGGAAATGCCAGGCACCGGTCCGCATCGAAGCGATCTCGCCCGACGACACGCGCGCCGGGCGCTTCCGCATCCACAACCTCTTTCTCGAATCAACTCTCGAACATCTCGATCTGCTGTGGGAAGTGCACGCCGACGGCGATCCGGTGCAGGCGGGACGGATGCGCCTGCCGGCGGTCGCCCCGTGCGACGGCCTGACTAGCGCGAACAGAATGGTCGCGGCGGCCCTGGGCGGATTCGCGGTCGAACGGCAGGCGCCGCTGCTGACGGTGCCGTTCGTCCTCGACACCGTCCGTCCCGGCGCCGAGTATACTCTCAACCTCCGCTGCGTCCTGACGCACGACACCCCGTGGGCGCCGACGGGACACTGTGTCGCCTGGGAACAGTTCCGTCTGCCGGTGGGCGTACCGGCCCTTCCCCCGCCCGTGAGAAACGCCACGCGTCCCGAGCGCCCGGTCGCGCTGGGCGACGACGCCTTCGGCGGAATCTTCGACCCGGCGACGGCCATGCTCACCTCGCTGCGGGTCGTGGGACGTGAAACGCTGGTGCGCGGATTCCACGAATGCTTCTTCCGCGCCCCCACCGACATCGATGAGGCGCAGGGGGGCGCCGCCACCTACGCCAGCCGCTGGCGCGCCGCCGGCCTCGACGCCCTGACGCGCACGGTAGACGCCGTCGCGGTCAGCGCGCTGGGCGATCGCGGCCTGCGCATCGTCAGCGACACCACCTGCTCGGTCAACGGCCAACCGCTGGTCCGCACGCGCACCCGCTACGCCTTCGAGGACGGCGCCCTTTTCGTGGCCGCCGCATTCAACCTCGCCGAATCGCTGCCGTTTCTCCCGCGCATCGGCCTGGAAGGAGTATTCGACGCCGCGCTGGTCAACGCCGAATGGTTCGGGCGGGGGCCGTTCGAAAACTACAGCGACCGCAAACATGCCGCGGCGCTCGGGCGCTACGCTGCGCCGGTCGCCGACCTGGCGGTTCCCTACGTCTATCCCGCGGAGAACGGCGCGCGCCAGGATGTCCGCTGGCTCGCGCTCACGCGAGCCGATGGCACGGGACTGCGGTTCCGCGCCGTGCAGCCGCTCTTCCAGTTCTCGGCGCTACACCAGAGCTGGCGCGATCTCGCCGACGCAAAATACATCGATGAACTGCCGCGGCGCCCCGAGGTCTATCTTCACATCGACGCCGCGCAGAGCGGTCTCGGCGGTGACACGGGATGGAGCCAGAACATCCATCCCGAATACAAGGTGCAACCCGGCCTCTACCTCTTCACCTTCCTGATCGAGCCCCTCACTCCCGCCACGCTGTGATAGACTACCCGTATGGAGCCGTATGAGAGCCTCGCCCATTCCACTTGGCCAGCAGACTCTCATCGTCGCAGTCTTCGCCACCTACATTGCAGCCGTTCACGCGATACCGAAGAGAAAAGGGAGAAATATGCAAGCATCGAAATCCCGCACACTATTCGGTAGGCATGCAGAAGGTTGCCTCACGTGGTACATAAACCGTAAACTCGCAAACAACATGAATTGAGGGGCAACACCCATGAGGACGTGGGCATACATTGCAGCTAGTATTGGACTTATTATCGGGTTATTGCTGATTCTTCGCCCAAAGGACAAGAAATGGAAGCATGGCCTTTGGTTCGTTACCATCGCACTTGCAGTATTCTTTGGCGGCAATTTGAACATCGGGAACCTTTTCCCGGTCTCTGGATCGTTCAACTACTCACACCAAATTCAATCATTGTCGAACCATGTTGCAGAGCTGACAGCTAGTATTCACGTTCAACAGGCACAATCACAATCCCAATCAGTATTCATTACAAACATAGTCAACAATATTACCCTTGTCAGCAATCACGTATCTAGAGAAGTTGCGGATGTCAAACTTCTTGTAAGCGACCTGTACTCTCGCACTCGCATCGAGCGCTTTTCATTTAATGACCCGCAGCGATCAGTCCGGCTTCGCGACCAAGCGAACCCAAAGCGGTTCATGATTACACTGCAACTGCAATATGTTCCTGTGACTAATTCAATCACCGTGTATATGCTTTCAAAAAATGGCGTGACCTCACTGCCACCGCCATTTACGACCTGCCAACATTTATTGATGTTGGGCATGGGAGAGAATTCAACCGAATTCAACGACGTTACATTTGCTGTCTCATATGTAATAGATCCATTCTCCGATGAAAAGGTCAAGCCGTGGAAAGCAGAGTATTAGAGTGACGGGGTCCAGGCAGCCTGAGGGCGATAGGCCAAAGATATCAGCCCTGAAAACAGCAAATAGCGATTGCGATGGACTTCTCGCTTCATCGAACAGTCCAAGGGCAGACTAGAAACGAGCTTTTGCCTGCAAGGTTGTCGCTCCTCTTTCCTTGTGCTCTGCGTCCCCAGCCGCTTGCGGCGTTCCCGCTCGGCGACGACGAATTCCGGCTTCTGCGCCAGCGCAGCCTGTGCCAGCTTTCAGGCTTGTCTCACCCGACATCCCAGACAAAAAACGCACGCTGGCTTGCACCATGGCCGATGTCGAATGTATGATGCGGGTACTCTGAGTGATGATGCGACAACGACAATTTGTATATCAGCCGAGGTAACGTGGTCATTCGCTGCACCCGCTGCAAGAACCGCTTCGCTCCAGCCCCGGACATGCACGGCCACACCGCTCGCTGTCCGGTCTGCGGTGACGACCTTTACATTCCCCTCTTCGAGGGTACTGACCGCAACGCCGGAGACGGTCCGGTCATGCCGCTGACTTCGGCGCCCAGCACACCTGATCCAGAACAGGGAGACTGCGCGGCACTGCCGAAAGAGAGCATCTCGCACCGCCTTGTTCATTCGGACAGCTTCTGGCTGGTCGTCGGAGGTTGGGCCTTGCTGCTTACTGGCCTTCTCCTCCGTTTCTGCATCACCCCGACGACAATCGTCCTCTCGTGGCTCGCGGTTTTTCTGGCCATAGCTGCGGGCATCATCCTTTTTGTGAAAAGAAATCGCCGTGCCGCCTCGGCTCTTGTGGTTGCCGGCATTCTGCTCCCGACCGCACAGTCCATCCTTTTTTGGCAGCATGTCGAACGGAAAGCCGACCGAGTCGCCAAGCAGGTTGAAGCTGATCTGCAGGCAATGACGGAGAAAATATCTGCAGAACTCAATCGAATGTTGCGCCCACCTGCCATCACGCCCCATCCGCAGACTCAGCCCATTGCCATGCCACGCTTTTCCCCACCAGTCATTGCCCCAGTGCAACCGGCAGTCGACTGGGCAGGAGCCCGCAGGCAGGTAAAAGTTGCCGGGGTCGCCGTCAGGAGTGGAACCACCTTTGCTGTCGTCAACGGCGAACCAATGGCTCAAGCGTCAACCGTCCGTACCGTCCGTGCGAACCGCGAGTACTCCTGGCGCATCAGTATCCAAGGCCAATCGGTAAGTCTCGAACCTATTGCCTGCCGCCTGCTTCGGTAACTCTGCCGTCACCGATTCCATCATAGAAGTATGCCGCTTGCAGTGGTTCGCCATTGTCGATGTGGTCGCTGCGTTGACCGATTCCGCCGACCCGGTTCAATACCTCAAACGCATGCGACAGCGTGACCCCGCAGTTGAATGATACCTTCAAGGGGGGGGTACAATCTGTACCTCCCCTTCGTGGGGGGATTGCTCATTGAACGGGATGCGGGACCATGCTCAAGCCGCCGAAGTGGAAGAGCCGACAAAGCGTGCGACGAAGCGTAGACGACGAAGTGTGGGTCGAAGTGTGGGAGTCTGGTAGACGTTCAGCCTCTCATGACCAATTGTGCTCTGCCATACCTGCTGCTCCTATGCAGGCCAAGCCACACTTCGTCGCTTTCTTCGTCCCACGCTTTCTCGTCTACGTTTCGTCGCACGTCTTTATCGAGACTACTCGCTCCGGTATATTCGGTTCAGCATCACCTGGACAAGCCTCTCCGCATATTTCAGTTTGTCAGGCGGATGCGTCACGTGGATCAGTCCTTCGTTATCCACCATCCACGCCAGGGCGACACCGCTCATCGTGTTGGTGAATTCCGGGCCGGCGCCGTACTGGTCTTTGCGCATGTAAATGAACGGCAGACCGGGTTTGTCCGCCGCTTTGCGCCACCCCCCGATCAAGGCCGTCAGCAAATCCTGATGGCTGAGACCGGGAATTCCGGTTCCGGTCTCGCCCTGGTCCCACACGATTCCTCGGATGGCGTACGGCAGCACTGGCGCGATGTAGCCCGCATACAATCCGCCGCCATCCGCCCACAATACTCCGGACCGGTCTTCCCGTACCTTTTTTTGAATTAAGGGGTCATTCTCGAAACTGTCGCGATCGAGCCATGCCCTGCCTGTCGTTCCGCCAAACGAACGTACGATAACACCGACGGGAACCTGCAGTTGTCGTTGCAGCTTGATGGCGGCACAAGTCATGAGCGCCGGCAGGAGCCGCGTTTCCACCGCGGGCATTGGAGTCCAGCCGCCGTAGTTCGTCGTCACGAGATGACTGGCATCCGAAGAAATCCGGATTTTGGGATAGTCCCCCTTCCCAACGAAATCTATCGTCTCCTGGTCGCACTTGTAGTCCGGGCCCATTCCCGGATGGATCGCGAGCGCCCAAGTCATGTTCGACTGACCCGCGCCCAGCCAAACCTCGCCCACGAGCACATCCGTCAGCGTCAGGGTCTCACCAGCACAGCGAATCACCAGATCGTAAGGGCCTCCCGCCTTCAGGGGGTCCAGCAGTACCCGCCAGCAGCCGCGGACGTCGGCGGTTGCCCGCTTCTTCTGTCCCAGGAACTCGACCACGACCCGCGCGCCAGGGGGAGCCAGGCCCCAGATCGGAACCTGGGTTTCGCGTTGCAGAACCATGTGATCGCCGATCAGTCGCGGCAGAGCCAATTTTTCCGGCGCCACCCAGCTCCGCGTGGCGTCAATCTGGCGATGCAGGCCCCGATAATCGGGCGCCGCATCCCTCGCCGGACACAGGCAGATCGCTCCGATTCGGGCAACGAGGCCGGATGGGCAGGAAAATTCCCCGATCGTCAACGATTGCCGCCCGGCCGCGACCGTGAACCGGCCGAGATGTTGAAGGACGAACTGAGCGACTGGCCCGTTGGACCGGGACAGCCGACCGTCGCTATCAGTCCGGGAGATCCGGCCCGTGATCGAGGCGTCACCCAGGGCCAACAGGAATTCGAGTTGGTTTTGGATGGACAACTGAAACTCGGCGTACACGTCGTAATCGCCGGCCTGACGGACATCCAGGGACCACACCAACGCCGATCCGGGCTCCGCGGGAACTTCCACGGCTTGCCACGCGCCCGAACAACCGGCCTCGTCAGGAATCGTTTTCAGAACGGGTTCGCTGGCCCCGGCCTTGCTCATCACCCGGGTGGAAATGGGCCGGAGAATCAGACACCCGTTGCGCTCCGCCCTGACCGGTGCGGGCAGAGGCGCCACCCGATCCGCGGCATCCGCCGCCGAGAGACACGCAACCATCGCCAAACAACATAGCCATTCCGACCTTGGCAATAATTGCCGGATCACGACCTTGGTCTCGTCGCTTGCCTGGGTCTTTCCATTCATCATGCGCGTCCCCTTGATGATACTTTTGGACCGAACTCGATGCGTGCAAGACATCGATTAGCCCTATCGCCGCCCGTCATGGCGGCCCGCTTACACCGGCCGGCAGGACCATCCTTGGGGCGCGCGTCTCCTTAGCTGCTGAAGAAAGCCTCAGCGATCGATCGCGACATCCAGGACCGCTCCCGCACTCATCCGGTGTTCCCTGGCCAGGACGATCCGCAACTCATCCCCCTTCGCGGTGGCGCACGCCCTCACTCGCCGACCATCCAGACTCACTGTCACGGCGGGGGCCGCCGCGAGGTTCGGAACCTCGAAGACCAGTTCTTTGAGACGCAGGCGACCGTAGCGCAGCTCGATGCGCTCGGACTGCTCGCGGGCATCGCACTTCTGCACGAACAATCCCCAGCCTTCAGGCGCCGTGAAGAACGAGCGGTGGTTCTCCTTCTGCCAGCGCGGTTTGAAGCCCAGAACTCCCGCCGGCCCGTCCAGTATCAGTCCCTGGGCGGCAATCAACAGCCCCCATGAACTCATGGAACGCACGTAGAAACCGCCGCTCTCCGGCTCGCTGAAGGGGTTCTCTTTGTCGCCGGCGTAGCGGCCCCGGACGGCCTTCACGACCTGTCGGGCGTCTTCGATCAGCCCTTCGTAAACCATTGAGGCGGCCACGGCATATTCAACGCCAGGCCACTTGTGCGCGTGGTAATAGATGACCCGGTCGGGCCGATCGTTCTTCGGCCAGGTGCAGTTCTGAAGGCCGTTGGTCTGAAAGTTGTATTTCAGGATCGCCTGGAGGGCGCTGCGCACACGCTCTGGCGGATAGAGATGATCGAGGTCGAGCATGTCGGCCCACCATTGCCCCAGCAATTGGTCGGAGAAACAGCCGGTGTTGTAGTCGTCTGCCGGTGTTGGCCCTGGAATCTCGATGTAGTACTCGCCGTTCCACAGGCGCTCGTTCTGATTCTTCATGCCGGCTTCCCGGATGGTCCGCCAGCGTTGCGCGCTGGCGGCATCGTCCATCCTCATCGCCATGCGTTCCGCGGCGGCCAGCGCGCACAGGTACTGGGACCCGATGAAGGTGTTTGGCCCCCCCACAGCCGTGTCGTATGTGTTCCACTGTCGCCCGCCGGTCACGCCATCGAGATCGGAGTCATAAGTCGCGATCATCCACTCCATGGCTTTCTTGACGCCCGGCCACACGCGTTCGAGGAACAGCCGGTCGGGACTGAGTTGGTGCTCGCGCCAAGCCGCGACGATCCCGGCGCATTGCCCATCGGCATAAGCCCGTATCCAGTTGGCAGGCGTCAAGGGATCCCGGGGCGACATCTGCCGATGCGGAATCTCGCCATCCGGATACCGGAAGGTGACAAGATCCGAGATTCGCATGTTCCGACCGAGTTCGGGGAACAACCGCGCGTGGGTCTGCGCGTAATTCCAGACATGGGCGCAGTTGAGCGGCCACAGCGCGGGGCTTCCCTCATAGCCGCCGAAATAGCCGTCCGCGGTCCAGAAGCAGGTGGGACTCCGCATGATCACGCTCTGCGAGGTCATGGCGTCGATAAACTCCTCGGGCAGATTCGACTGGTACATCGTGTCATGGTAGAGCCGCGTCCACTCCCAGAGGTTGTCCAGGTGGCCGGCAACGTAGCGAGCCACATCGGCCGCATCGGACCAGCGGCGCGCATAGAGATTGACGGCATGGCTGTAGGGAGGGTCGGGACGGTAGGCCCCGATCGGCCAGCGCGAACCGGTATTTTCCTCAAAACGGAAATTTGGGAAGTACCATGACACAACGAACGTCACCGTGCGCGACTCGCCCGGCGCCAGCGAGAACGGAACGGCCAGGGCGCCGTTGACGGTTTCACCCGCTTTGGCGACCACCTCGTCCCGACGCCCGGACGCCCCGTCCGCGAATGCCGCCAGTTCCTCGTTGCGCGACCACGACACCAGCGCCCTAGACTTCGCGTCGATGGCGGCCAGCGTCATGCTGCCCCAGTCGGGATTGGACGGGACCAGCCGGTATCCGCGTTTCAGCAACCCGGGCTGGCC
>JAQULY010000212.1 GCA_028718445.1 Kiritimatiellia bacterium | reverse complement strand
TGCACTATTCATTTGCCGGCATGATGTGCTCACCGACGATGTCGCGGAAGCCCGGCGGTGAGCCGGCCGTCCAGCTCTACCTCGACTACCAACGTTACCTGGAGCGCTTGCGAGCCGCAGCTGGGCCGCATATGCCTGTAATGAAAACGGAAGCATAAGAGACAAGGTCATGTCGAGTGCAACGAAAACGAATCATCCGTATCCGGATATCAGCCTGACGCTGATTCCCCCTACGCCGGTAACGGACCAGATCATTCTGGATATCCGCGGCGCCATCCGGAACGCAACCGACTCGGCCAAGCGCTACCAGGCGGCGATCTACTTTGACGCGGAAACACCCGCCAGCCTTCTGCATAGCGCGCGCATGGAGATCGGCCCCCATTCCGCCGCCGGAATCGCCTGCAAGGTTCCCACCCAGGGACATGCCGGCATCCACGGCATCGTGATGGTCGTCCGTTCTGACGCCGACACGTGGCGACAGCAACAGCAGATCGAGATTCTGGCCTCGAAAGAGCGCTCAACGCGCCGCTTGGGCGGAGCATGGGTGGACCTTCTTCACCACTCGATAGAGGAAGGCAAACCGTACAACTCCGAACTGCGTCAGATGACGGATTCGCAATGGCGCGAGTTGATCCAAGCCATGCACGCCGTCGAGCAGAACATTGTGGTCATCACGGCAACCGTGTTGCCAAACCGGGCTCCGAACGATGTTTTTCCGGATAAACACAAGTTCGAGACGGATGGCTATCACGGCAACTCGTTGTACCCGTCAAGACTTCACCCCGATCGGGTGCCGCTTGGATCGGACGATCCGTTGGAAACGATTTTTGATGAGGCCGATCGCCTGGGGATGCACGTGATGCCGGGCGTCGGCTGGTACGAATTATTCAATTATTCCCCTGCTTCGCTTGAATGGCACAAGCGGGTCGCGGACGAGTTATGGCAGCGCTATGGACATCATGCCTCGTTCTACGGCTGGTATGTCTCCGAAGAGGCCAAAGCCGGACTGGGTTCGGCGAGGGAGCGGGAAGATATGGTCGAGTTTTTTCGCGAGTTCACGCCCTACTGCCATTGTCTCGCGCCCGATAAACCCGTGATGTTGGCGCCGGGGCTTTGGCCGTCAAGAGACCTCCGCGGCGCTGAGGATGCCTACCGTAAGGTGCTGCCCCACGTCGATATCCTGTGTCCGTTCGCGTTTTACCGCATCTGGAGGCCTGGCATGACCGGTGAAGAAGCATCCGACATGCTTGAGTCACTCTGCAAGGAGACCGGATGCCATTTCTGGATGGATGAAGAAACGTTCGACGTCTGGAAGACCGCCGATGACAAGATAGGGCTGGTCCCGCGGGGAATCGACGGTATTAAGAACGACTTCGAGCGCTTCACGAACTTCGAAAAAATCCTGCACTATTCATTTGCCGGCATGATGTGCTCACCGACGATGTCGCGGAAGCCCGGCGGTGAGCCGGCCGTCCAGCTCTACCTCGACTACCAACGTTACCTGGAGCGCTTGCGAGCCGCAGCTGGGCCAATCAAATGACAACACCATCGTTATCGTTAAGTCGCGATTTGTTTCCGGCCGCAAAGAACCATACCATCCTGCGTCTGTACTTGCCGCCTTGGCGTTTGGTGGAACGGCTAGATGAGATCCTGATCTGGTGCCGAGAGGCTGGTGCTGAACACGTGATGCTCTTCACGGACGCGCAGTTCATCGTCTGGAACCAGCCGTCCCGAGACGAGATCGAGACCAACGTGGCCGCCATGCGCAAGGCCCGGGAGACACTCTCGCGGCACGGTCTCTCGCTCGGCATCAATTCCTCCTACAACATGCGCGTCTCGCACGCCGACCAGCGGCCTCACTGCGACTATGACCACTGGGCGACGTATGCCGACGGCACGACCGACTACCGCGGTCCGTGCCTGCTCGATCCCAAACTGGAGTCTTACCTCGACGGATTTTTCCGGCTCCTGGCCACGGTCGAGCCCGAGTACATCTACGTGGATGACGACCATCGCTACATGATCCAGGGCGAGCGCGAGACCTGGGGTTGCCTGTGCGATCTGCACGTGGCGCGGTTCTCGGAGCGCACGGATCGGAGCTGGGAGCGTGCCGCGCTGAACGCGGCTTTACTGGACGACCAAGGCGTGCGCCGGGAATGGATAGCCTTTCTGGGCGAGCGTCTGGTCCATCTGGCCGGTGTGATCGAGCAAGCGGTCCACGCCGTCAGTCCCGGCACCAAGGTCGGGATGATGGCGCCAACCACTCACTGCCTGCCGCCGGTCGGGCACAACCTGAAGAATGTCCTGAGCGCGCTCCATCCGGGGCCCGGCAAGCCGCTGGTCCGACCCTGCGTGGGCGGTTACCAGGATTGGCGCCGCCGCGACTTGTTCGCCGGACTGTGGTACAGGGAATACGCCGCGCATGTGCTGGGACCGGAGGTCGAGTATACCTCGGAGATCGAGACGGCCCCCGGCACCAGGCTGGCCAAGAGCGTGACCGTCACGCGCTTTCAGATCGCGCACGGGTGCCTGCAACGGATCAACGCGGCGGCGGTCTCTCCGGTCGGCTATGCCGGCGACTCTCCGTTGCTGGAGCCGGAGTATCCGCGCATGCTGCGCGAGAACCAACCCTATTTCGAGGCCCTGCGGCGGCACGCGCCGCGGCGGGGCACCGGCCAGGGCATCCAGCTCTTCTGGGATTTCGCCTCGGCCGGTGAGCGCACCGGGCCGCTGCTGTCGCTGACCGACCTGTGGTGGCCCGCCTTCAACGTGGCCGGAATATTCGGACACCTCGGCATCCCCGCGACCTTCGATGACGCACCCATCAAGGCCTTCTTCGGTGACTCCATCCGTTGCCTGCCCCCCGAATGCTTGCGCGAAATTCTCGGGGGCACGGTTCTGCTCGATGCCGGCGCCGCCCGGGCACTTGAGGAGATGGGGTTCGCCGACATGACGGGATGTCGCGTGGGCGCGGCCGCTCCGGCCACGGTCGGCGCGGAGAAGCTGACCGATGCCGAATTCTCCGGACCTTACCTCGACAGTTTCATACCGCGCGCGCACAACCGTCCGGACAGCGCCAGAACGTTGTCACCCGGGCCCGGCACGCGTGAGATATCGGCGCTGGTTGATCACGATCTACGCCGGATCGCTCCGGGCGTGGTGCTGTTCGGAAACCGCCTGGGGGGGCGGGTGGCGGTCCTGCCGTATGCCCTGCACGCCCTTGAAGCGGATTTGTCGCACTTCATCTGCTATCACCGTCGTCACCAGTTCAAGGCGATCTTCGATTGGATGAAGCCGGATGCGCTGTCGGTGTGGCTGGTTTCGCCGTCGGATGTCGGCATGCATCTTTGGCAGGAGCGCGAACGGACGGTGGTCTGTCTCAGCAATCTGTCATTTGACGGCGCGGACGAGGTTGTACTGGACGTGCACGATCCGGCGCTGGACGCATCGCGGACCACGTTGATTGCCGACGACGGCAGACTGGTTCCGATGGCCGGGAAGATCGCGGAGCAGTCCGAGGCGGGCGGACGGCGAAGATGGCGTCTCGCGCTCGAACTGAGGCCGTTCCGTCCCGCTGTGCTGCTCCTCGACCGGGCGCAGCCCGACTGATAGTCAGGTTGTCCTACGGGGATGTAGTGCACAGGACTCGTGCCGTAAAACAGGCGTTTCGGCATCCGTTTTCGATCCCTATCCATATCGTGCCCAGCGCGAAATCATGCACAAGAAAGATGTTCCGACGCATACCCAAAAACAGGGCGCTTATGGGATCATAATCTTGAATGCCGGAAATGGAGCACCGGAGAGATCCGCTTCCCTGCATGCAGGATCGAAAACCAAGAAAGGAAATGGATGATATGCGGACGGCAACGAGATGGGGTCTGTTCTCTGTGATGGCTGCGATAGTCGTCGTGTCGGCAAGGGCCGATATCCACTACGTGGCACAGGCCGGCCAGACACCGTCGGGAACCTACACGAGCTGGGAAACAGCGGCCAGCAACATCCAGGACGCCGTCACGGCGGCGGTGGCCGGTGACGTGGTGATGGTCAGCAATGGCGTGTACGAGACGGGGGGCACCCTGGTGTCGGGATGCACGATCACCAATCGGGTTTACATCAATAAGGACATCACCGTGCGGAGCGCCGACAACGACCCAGCCGGCACGATCATCAAGGGCGCCAAGGATCCCGTGTCGGGCGGCAACGGGCCGGCGGTCGTTCGTCCCGTGTACATGACGGCCGGTTCGCTGGTCGGGTTTACGGTCAGCGACGGCGCGACGGCATCGAATACGGCCACGTTTTTGCAGACCCCGAGCTACGTCGGCGGCGGCGTCTATTGTTCATCGACCACGCCAAGCCTATCCAACTGCGTCATCGTCGGCAACCAATCGCAGTGTAACGGCGGCGGAGTATTCCAGGGCAACATGAACGCGTGCCGCATCATCGGCAATTCGACGGTGGGATGGGACGGGCATGGCGGCGGCGGCGCATACGGCGGCATTCTGTTCAACAGCACGGTCGCGAGCAATTCGGTGGTGCTTGTTGCCGGTCACTATGGCGGCGGCGTGCAGAACTCGGTGGTGTCCAACTGCACGATTGTAAGTAACCAGGCGGGCGACGGCGGCGGCACGTCGGGAGGCACGGTCTACAACAGTCTGATCGCCGGAAACCATGCGGCCCGCCTCGGCGGCGGATCTCTCCTGGGCAACTTCTACAACTGCACGATTGTCGGCAACCGGGCTGACAGCAGCATGGGGGGGGTCGGTTCGAGCTTGACTCAGATGCACCTGATCAATTGTATCGTCTACAACAACGATGCCCCCACCCACGTCAATTGGAGTCGAAATTCCACTGCCTACATTCATCTCACCAATAGTTGCGCAGCTCCCGCGCCGGATGCAGGATGGTTGGCGGGGGATGGAAATACCGCAGCCGATCCCCAGTTCCGGTTCAGTGGCAGCGGGTTCGGAACCAATCTCGTCCAAGGCAACTACCGCTTGTCGCTTTATTCGCCCTGCCTGAATACGGGGACGAACCGTGACTGGATGACGGTCGATCTGGACGGCAACCCGCGCATCCTGGACGGCATCGTAGATATGGGCGCTTATGAGGGGGGACTCTCCACCACGCACTACGTGGCGCAGGCCGGCCAGACGCCTGCGGGAACCTATACGAGCTGGGAAACAGCGGCCAGCAACATCCAGGACGCCGTTACGGTGGCGGTAGCCGGTGATGTGGTGATGGTAAGCAATGGCGTGTACGAGACGGGGGGAACCCTGGTGTCGGGATGCACGATCACCAACCGGGTTTACATCAATAAGAACATCACCGTGCGGAGCGCCGACAACGATCCGGCCGGCACGATCATCAAGGGCGCCAAGGATCCCGTGTCGGGCGGCAACGGGCCGGCGGTCGTTCGTCCCGTGTACATGACGGCCGGTTCGCTGGTCGGATTTACGGTGAGCGGCGGCGCGACGGCATCGAATACGGCCACGATTTCGCAGAGCCCGAACTACGTCGGCGGCGGCGTCTATTGTTCATCGACCACGCCAGCTCTCTCCAACTGCGTCATCATCGGCAACCAATCGCAGTGTAACGGCGGCGGAGTATTCCAGGGCAACATGAACGCGTGCCGCATCATCGGCAATTCGACGGTGGGATGGGACGGGCATGGCGGCGGCGGCGCATGTGGCGGCATTCTGTTAAACAGCACGGTCGTCAGCAATTCGGTGGTGCTTGTTCCCGGTCACTATGGCGGCGGCACGCAGAACTCGGTGGTGTCCAACTGCACGATTACCTGCAACCAGGCGGGGGACGGCGGCGGCACGTCGGGAGGCACGGTCTACAACAGTCTGATCGCCGGGAACCATGCGGCTCGCAACGGCGGAGGAGTCTATCTCGGCACCCTCTACAATTGCACCATTGCCGGCAACTGGGGAGACTCCCAGATAGGCGGAGTGGGGCGGGGCAATGGTACCGTCAGCCTGATCAACTGCATTGTGTACTTCAACAATTGCGGCGGGGGAACGTACCCCAACCTGAATACGGTGGATGCCTCCACGTACATAACCAACACCTGCACCCCGGGGGTGGCGCTATCGAATGGAAACATTGCGGCTGACCCGGTCTTCGTGGGCAACGGCACGGGTTATGGTTTTTCCCTGGAGTTTGGGGATTATCGTTTGCGCGGCAACTCGCCTTGCGTCGATGCGGGGATGTACCAGGTTTGGATGACGGGGAGTGTGGACCTCGACGGCAAAAAACGAATCCGCGACGCCGCCGTGGATCTGGGGGCCTACGAATATTTCCGTCGCGGCACGCTGATCGGCATTCGGTAAGTGCGGCGAAAGTACACAAGATAGACGATCCGATGCATTACTGCGTCGGAGCGTTTGGCGTACCCTATGCGAGATGAACGCGTCAAACAGGAGCCCGGCACGGAACATGGAAAAGAATGCTGGCGGCAAAGGCGGACGGGGTGTCGCGGAGAGACTGATCCGCGCGCAGGACTGGGTGTATGAAGAAGCAGGGGCACGCTGGCAGGATGGCCTGATTCTGGGTAACGGCAGCCTGGGTGTCATCGGCTACGCGCCATACGGCCTCGAATGGGTGCTGAACAAGAATGACGTCTTCGATGGCCGCACGTGTTGCGGGCGGCAGTTGACGCATCGCGCGGTCATGGATCGGGTTCAGCGGGAAGGCCTCACGAACGCCGGCTTCCTGAACGCGGCGGAGCCGCCGCCGAAGGGCGCCAAGCCGCCCGTGACCAAGTCCGCCGCGCTGCTCCGCCTGCGTTTCGGGAACGAGACCGGCTGGGCCGCCAGCCGGCCGCACGCCGTGCGTCAGCGGCTCTGCCTGTGGGAAGGCGAACTCTACAACGAACTCGACATGCACCTGTCGCATCCCCGGTTGCGATCGTTCGTGCCGCGCGACCGGAACGTGTTCTGCCTGCGCCTCGAACATAGCGGGGCAGCCCTGTGGAACCACGTGGTCGAACTGGCGCGGCCGGAGGACGACGCCCTGGAACCGCCCGTCTGGCGGAAGGACGGGAAGAATGGGCTGACGGCGTTTTCGCAGCGCATGACGCACGGGGACGCGCGGTACGCGGTGGCCGTGCTCGTCGCGCCGACCACCGGTCCCGACAGGGACGACGCCTTCCTGAAGTGCATCCATCCGAATTACCGGAAGATGCGGTCCGGGATCGGCGAGATCGAACATGGCCGGCTGCAGGGCAAGATACCGCAGAACGGGAACGCCGATATATTCGTTGCCGTCGTTACCTCCTACGAAGCGCGCGATCCGATGAACGCGGCGGTTTCCGCCGTGCGGGCCGCCGCCCGCGCGGGATTCGCCTCGCTGGAACGGGCGAACCAACGCTGGTGGCGCGCTTTCTGGGAGAAAAGCTGGGCCGATTTCGGCGCGCACAGGGAGATTCAAAAATACTGGACGTTCAGCCTGTATGAGACCGCTTGCCTGCTCGGCAAGGCGCCTGTTCCCTATCTGTATGGATTGTGGCATGGCCCCACGGACGACGCACTTGTCGGCGGGATAGACTGCGCCGGCTACGTGCACGATCAGAACGTGCAGATTCCCGTCATGCCGGTCTACGCGGCCAACCATCCTGAGTTGGCGGAGGCCTTCGCGGACACCTACCTCCAGGCGCTGGACAAATGCCGCAAAGGCGCCCGTGACCTGTTCGGACGAAACGGCGCCTGTCTGCCCCTGGGCATGAACGCGTTGGGCGAAACGATCGAGAGCGGCGGCTGGCGCTATACTTACATCGGCGGCGTCTATTCCGGCGCGGTACTGGCATGGGCCTGGCGCCATACGCGCGATCGCAAGCTGCTGCGCGAGCGGATCTATCCGTTGCTGCGCGAGTTCGTTCGCTTCGATGTGGACGGGATGACCAAGGGCGCGGACGGCCGCTATCACCTCGACTGGCAGGTGCCGCCGGAGATATTCACACTTACGCGCGACGCCACCCCTGTACTGGCGCTGCTGAGGACTTGCCTGGAAACGGTGATCGAGGCGAGCCGGCTGCTGAATGTGGACGTCGCCGAACGGCGACATTGGGAAGATGTGCTGGCGCACTATCCCGACTATCCCCGGCACCCCGACGGCAGTTGGTGGATCGGACGCGACGTGCCGTTCGACCATTACACCCAATCCGCGTATCTGCTCTACCCGATGTTTCCGGGCGACTGCGGTGACGCGGACAAGGAGCGCATCGCCGCCACGACGCTGGCACACATGACGGACCATGACATCGAGATGTCCTATGCCGATGAGACCGGGCGCTGGCACTACAAGCGCGGTTGGGCCTTGTTCTTTCCTGCGGTCGCCCGGCTGCGGTTGGGACAGCGGAAAGAGGCTTGGGCGGCGCTGGCGGAATGCATCCGTCTCTTCAGTAAGCCCAACGGCCTGTTTTCGCACAATCCTATCGTTGAAGTCGCTCCGAGTGTCAGCGAGGCCAATCTGGCGCGCATGCCCAAGGGGCAGCTCAGGCACGCCGATGGGGTCCTCTCGCCCGTTTCGGAATTCCGCTGTTTCGATGCCGGCACCGCCGCGACGCTCAACTCCAACGCGCGGCGTTGGGTCACGCCGGCTTCTGAAGGCAGCGGACTCTTTCTGTTCACGGCCACGGAGACGCTGCTGCAGAGCCACGGCGGCACGATTCGTCTCTTCCCGGGCGTGCCGACCGACTTCACGGGACGCTTCCACCGTCTGTTGGCGGAGGGTGCATTCGAGGTCTCGGCCGAAATGGAGAAGGGGAAGGTTCGCCGGTTCCACATCAAGGCGCTGGTTGGCGGGAAGGTTCGCATCGCAAGTCCCTGGAAGCGGACGCCCACCAGGCTTCCTTCCGGTCTGACGGTCGAAACGAGTACGAACGGCGCCGTGTTTGTCGGCGAGCTTCGCAAAGGCGCCTCCTGGCTTGTGCAGGGATCGAA
>JAQULY010000211.1 GCA_028718445.1 Kiritimatiellia bacterium | reverse complement strand
CGCCTGCCGTGTCAATCTGGACGCCTTCTACGCTGCCCTTGCAACCCCTGGCATCACGCCCGAGACCTTCTGGGCTGACTGGCGTCCGGATATGGAGCCCGGTATGGAACCGAGCGACTCCCAGGCCGTCCAGGCGTTCAAAGACATCCTGCGCAAAGGGCTGGATGCCGTCACGGCCGCGCTCTATATCCGGGGCAACTTGATGTTCCACACCTTTCCCCTGTCGCCCGATCCGAAATGGCTCAAGGCGGGCGGGATTCCGGCCCTGTTCGACTCAGGCAGGCCGCTGAAGGAGCACGAGCACATCTGGTCCATCCTCTGCGCCGGCACAGCGCCATCCAAGCAGGACGTGCTCGCCGAGAAGCGTCAGGCCATTGCGCAAGCCCGCTCGGCGCTTCGGCAGCTTTCACAATTGGAGGGCCGTCTGCCGGACGCCCTGTTACGGATCCATCGTAACGCCTGGCGGAATCTCGAGGCCGTTGCGGTTTCTGTACATGCACTCTGCGAAACCGTGTATGCCGCCCGTGCCATGCATGCCGGCCGGAGGACGGCGATCGCCGAACCAGTCCGCCCGCAAACCGCGGAATCGGGTTCCATGGCGCGCGCAGGTGTTCGTCCCGAAGGAAGCTATGGTGCGCTGATGCTTGAACCGCTGGCACAACTGACCGAACGGGTGGCCGCTGAAGCGTGGGCGGAACGAGATCTCCTTCAGGATTGCCTGCGCCGTTTTCCCGGCGTCCATGACGTTATCCTTCCCGGTGGGCTTCGTGATGACGGTCGTTGCTGCCGGTCCGCCATGCATGCCAGCCATGCCTGGCTGCATGAGTCGGGTTTGCCCGTCCGGCAGATCGGGAACCCCGTTTTTCCCAACGGCTGGTTGGAGGTCGAACTGATTAGGACCGGCGTATCCGTACCCGGGCGTCTGCTCTTCAGGGGCATTCCAGATCCTGCCGGTTTTCGTCTATCCCGACCCGGCCGCACGCGCAGTCAGACCTTTATCCTCGATGGCGAGGGGTGGGTTGAATGCAGGCTCACGCCGGAATGGGTTACAGCGCTGTCAACGAGCGGCTCGATTCGCATCAGAATAGGCAAGGCCGGCCGATCCTACCCTCTGATCGCGGCCATTCTGCTGGTATAGCTCCCGGCCACAAGCAAGGTTGGCGCGCAGACAATCAAACCAGGGACTGGACAACACCGGCAACCGGTTGGACACTGACCGGGTTCGAGTCGAGCCCCATGGTGATGTTTGCCGGCTCCCGCTCGATCAGGCGAATGAGGCGGTACGCGAGCAAGGTTGTGAACGGCACAACCAGGCTGGTGGCCACGCCGTACCAGATGATGTCTTGCTCCCGGCCAAGAGTCATGAACCAGGCACGAAAGATCCAAGGCAGGGGCCAGGACACTGCCCCTTGGATCGCCAGCACCATGGGCACCCCATGGTGGGGAATCCCGTAGGCCGGCCGCTGACCGGCGGCCACGCTCCGCACGTCGCGCCGGATGCCGGACGCCTGCCAGAGCCAGGTTCCCAGGTATAGAAACGACACCGGCAGGAACACCCAGGCATGCCACCAGATGGCCCGCGTCATGCCATGGCCCTGCAGCCAGATGATGAACCCCAGTGTGGCCGGCGGCGCCAGGGCGAACAGCAAGGTGTTGATGTTCAGCACCAAGAGCAACCAGCGGGGCCGGAACGGCACCGGAATATGGCCGTCCGTCATGGGCTCGAAACCCTCCGGCTGCCAGGGAGCCGGAGCGCGATAGTGCTCGTCGCCGCCCAGGCACTTCCACTGACGGTAGACCATCGAGACAAGAACCAAGGCCACGATATTGCACACCGCGGGCCACAGAAAGAGGAAGCGGTAGGCGTAGTTCGAGCCGTGGCACACCTTCAGCACCATGTCCACGGCCGCGCCGGCAATCAGGCCGCCGACGACGGTGCCGATGGAACGGATGATGGAGTTCGCCGAGCACATCTGACCGTACCGCGAGGGGGGCATAAGACGCATGAAGACCGGAAGGCCGGCGTTGCCACTCAAGGCCTGGCCGAATGCTGTCAGCACTCCGGTCATGCCCATCCAGAAGTACATGATGGGCGGGGGCGACACCGCCAGCCAGATCCAGCCGCCGAATGCGCCGACCGCGCCGAAGGTGGCGAAGTAAAGCGAGATACGCAGCGGGTGCCAACGGTCCACATAGATGGCGGCCCCGTACATGGCCAACATGGCGGCGACCGAGTTGACCGCCCCCAGCTTGCCGATCTGGTCGAGGTTAAGGCCCATGTCCTTGCTGAAGAAGACCGAGAAAATGCCGACGGCCCCGCCCAGCGAGGAAACGGTCTGCCACAGATAGAAAAGCCAGAAGAACCGGTGCGAGAAGGATTCCCGACCGAAAGCGAGGGTATCCGAGGCCAGACGCTGGAAGGCGTTGCCCTTGGGCGCCGGCGGCGGGGGCGGGTACTCGCCTTCCTTGACCCGCAGGCAAACCAGTCCGAAGCCGATTGAGTAGAGCAGGGCCGCGCCGGTGAAAATCTCGCGCATGTGGGTTTCGGAATACTTGAAGATAAAGCCGCTGAAGAGCGCTCCAGCCAGCGTACCCACCATGCGGAACAAGCCGTAGAAGCGCCCCAGGAACTTCGCCGGCACCACGTCGTTGAACAGGTACCAGAACACTGAACAGACGAACATGTTGAAGAAGGTGAAGCCGACCATGAACACGGCCAGCAGGGCAATGATCAGTGTGGCCGGCGCTATCCCCCGAAGCGGCGGCAGCCAGACTTGCGCCCACCCGGCAATACTCTCACTCCACCCCATCCCCAGCAGAAACAGACAGAGGAACGGCGACGTCCAGAGGATGAAAGGAATGCGCCGCCCCCAGCGGCTGCGGAAACGGTCGCTCTTGAAGCTGACCCATGGACAGATGGTCATGTTCAGAATGCCGGGCAACGTGCTCATGATCACCGCCATCAGCCAGTTGGGCGCGCCCAATGCCTTGAGTTTCAAGGGCAGGGCGCTCGGCACCACGGCCTCCATCAAAGTCCAGCAGAAGTCGCCCCATAGCAGCCAGGCAAACAGCACAAGCAGACCGCGCCAAGTGTAGCTGAGCGTGCCGCAATGGTAGGTCCTGGCGTTGCGGGCCGGCGATTCGGCTGCCGGTGAGGCGGAGTGTGGCGGTTCGACTCTCGGTCTCAAGGTGTTACTCATTTCCTGTCGTCGTGGCCGTAGAACATGACCGGAGCTATGACCTCAAGAAGGCGCCGTTCACCTCGCGGTACCAGTCTTTGCTCGACCAGTTCTTCCAGTGCGGCTGGGCGCAGTTCCACGTCGTCACCCCCCAGAAACCAAACTTGGCCGCCAGCGCCATGCATTCCGCGCACCAGTCGCGGAACCAGTCCCATTCGATCTCGGGTCGCTCCCAGCTGCACCAGGGCCCCCAAGCCTCGGTGGTGATCAGGGGCGCAGCCGATTCTTTGGCCCACTCGGAGGCGAACGCCAGTTTGTTGATCATCTCCTGGAGCAGCATGGGGCGCATGACTTTCAGCGCGGCGGTGATGCGCCGCTGGTAATCCTGGTAGTCTTGTTCGACGTTGGATTTCGCCATCTTGCAGAAGCCGGTGCGGACATCGAAACGCTGGCCGATCCAGATATGCAGCTCCAGCACGTCCAGGCATTTCAGGTTCAAGGCCCTGACCTCGCGCCAGAAGGAGGTGAGGGAGAAGGTGAAGCGCTGCTCGGGGTACAGCCACTGGAAATGGGACAGGGTGTTCTCGAAAAGCTCCGTCACGAAACCCAGTTGCGCCTCGTTCCAGAGCAAGCCGACGCCTCGCTTCGCCCCGCCGGCGGCCTCCATCCCCGCCCCGGAGGCCTCGCCCAAGCGGCTGAGCTGGGCGTTGTGGCAACTGAAGTGAGGGAACTCTTGGTCTAGATCGACGAAGAGGACGTGGCTGAGAAGGTCGCGTTCGGAGAAGATCCGTAAAATCCGCTCCCACCCGGCACGAAAGAGCTCCGTGAGCTCCGGCCCCTTGGCCTCCGGCATCCCGCCATAGACAGCGGCGCCTGCATACTCGGCGCATCCGCAGCCCCAAGTGGACAGGATGACATGGATGCCCTTGCGCTTGGTGAGCGTCATGAACTCGACCAGCTCATCCACCAAAGCGTGTTGGCGGGCGGTGTCGGAATAGCCCCAATTGGCGAGCGGGGTGGCCGGAATCGTGATCAGCTCATGTTCATCTTTAAGCTGTCCGGCAAGCCAAGGGAAGCAATCGATCCGAACGGTGTTGAACCCGCGCTCCAGGAGCTCGTCCAACGCTCGGTCCCAGTCCTCGAACGGCCCCCCGGGATAGTGCCCAAACAGGAAGGAAAAATCCCACATGGCATTGGTGACACGTCTCGGCTGAAGGCCTTCGCGCAGGTCGTAGCTCACGCCATCATCTACTGTGCCCCTTGTGCTGACACGGCGCTGAACCCCATTCCTGTTCTGTCGAGCAGACATAGTATGTCTCCTCATTTGGCGTAGAACATGACCGGAGCGTTAATGCCGCCGGTGCCTAACTCGTCGAGGCGGCGGTTGGTGACTCGCACCACCACGTGGTTGTCTTCGCCGGGCCTGGCCACGGCGGTGGCGTCGAACTCGAAAGGCACAAAGGCCTGTCCGGGGCTCGTGCCCAGCAGCTTGCCGTTCAGCCAGACTTTGGCTAGATCGTCGACGCCGCCGAACCACAGCCACAGTGCCTTGCCCTTGAGATTGGCCGGCAGCTTGACGGTTTGGCGGTACCAGGCATCGCCCGTGTAATATCGCAAGCCCTGGTCGCTCCAGGAGGCGGAGCAGGTCTTGATGTCGCCCCAGTTGCCGCCGGTGTAGGTGGGGTCCCAATAGTTGACGGCCTCGCCCAGGCCCGGTGGATCGATCAGGAACTGCCACTCGTCCGCAAACGCGGCGGCAAACTGGTTCGTGCCGCTTGTGCGGGCGTACCCCTGTTCCACGGCCTGCGACCAGAAGGCGCGCAGGTAATTGTTGGCGGCGTGCGCCCACAGCAGGGGTGGGTCGTAGGCGAGGCATTCCTTCTGGACCGCCAACAGTCTCGTCAGCTCGTTGTTGGCCTTGGCAAAGTCAAAGTCGTCGCGATGCCGGCGCATGGCCAGGAACGCATCGAGGTAGTTGTAGGTGAGGCGAAAGATCCGGACGCGCTCCTTGTAGGGTTCTTCGCGGGCCAGGGACTCCGCCTTCTTCAGATGGCGTCCCAACTCCGCCATCGTCTCCGGTGGATAGAACTGCGGCATGTTGAAGGCGCCACCGGTGTGGCGATCGGTGTCGCGGAGGCGCTGATCGAGCAGATCGTCATAGCGTCGCATGGGCGCGGCGGCCGGGCCGAAGAACTTGGTGTGGTAGTCGTCGAGCAAGGCGTCCACGTCGGCCTCGGCGTTCCAGAACTTCTTCGCTGCCAGGTAGAGCATCGGGGTCTCGCTGCCCCAGTGCGGGAAGACCTCGACGTTCCACCCCGTGACTCCCAGACGTTTGGCCGTCTCGATTTCGCTGCAGACGTCGCGGGACTTGTTGAACGGGAAGCCGGGGTCGGCGAGGTTGGCATAGTAGCCGCGTTCATGGACCTCCGGGCAGATGTTCCGCCACTGCGTCATCAGGTCCTTGTAGTAGCTGCGCTCGGGACAGACCGGGTTGCTGGAGCCGTGGATCCGGCACAGGGTGATGGGGGCGAAGATCGGCACAATCCGCTGGTTCGGGACGGTCTTGGCCGGCAGCTCCTGGTAGAATTGGTAGACGTAGAAGCAGAGCTTCTTGTCGGGGAACTCGTCGGCGATCCCCGCCAGTATCTGATTGAAGAACCAGATGTAACGGTCGGTCATCGACGGGGCGCCGGCAAGCCGCTCGGTGACGCCGGCGTCCAGGGCGCGGCAGCCGGGGCATTCGCAGAAACCCTTGCCGCCGTCGCTGTCGTTCGGTCCCATGCCGATCCATTCTGCCTTCGGGTTGTCGCGGAAGAACTGCCTGGTTGTGGCGACGGCCAGCTTCACGGTCTCCGGGTTGGAGACGCAATGCTGGGTCGCCACGCGCCGGCTGTCGACCAAGGAGTACAGCTCGGGGTGCTGCGCGAAGCCGCCTTTAGGACCTAGGTTGATGCCATGGCAGGGAGGCGATACCGGCCCGCCCATCCGCATGCGCTGCCACCAGGGCCCGGCCCAGGGCAGCCAGCCCACCGAGAGACAGAGGCTGCGCCCTTTGAACGAGGGTGTCTGGCAGGTCGTGAACGGCGCGAGAGTGATGTCCTTCGATTGCGGCATAACCATGCCGATCTTGCCCGGCATGAACCAGCGCACCCCCAGGCGCTCCAGCAACTCGTAAACGCCGCAGCGAAGGCCGTCGGACGAGCGTCCGGCGATGGTGACGGACTTGTCATCGACCTTGAGCACGAAGGTCTCCGGGAAGGTCCCGGCCTTGTCCAGCAGCGCCTTGAGCGCCGAGTCGTCCGAGCCCAGGCGGATGACAGTCTCGCCCGGCTGGACGGCGCCACCGCAGGGAACCTCGGCGCCGGACATGGCGCGCAGATGCTCCTGCAGCTCCTGCACCGCCAGTCTGACGTTCTCTTCGTCGGTATAGGGGGGGAGGCCGCTGCCGGGAACCCGTCCGGGCTTCTGCCCAGCCTTTTCGTCCCCAATGGTCTCGGCGACAATACGGCACTGTGCCGCACCGTTCTTGACCAGGGTCGCGGCACCGGCATCAAAGCCGGTTGTCAGCAGGCAGGTCGCGCCTGCCAGGGTTACGCACATGGTTCTCATGATTTGGTTCCTTCAAGTCCAACCTGATTGCTTCAGACAGTGAATGTTCGGAGAGGGTTGTCCCGCGAGAATTCCGACCGCGGCTGCGATGGGAAGCGGACGGGTAGCCAGGAGCGGTAGACGTTTCCAGTTGTCCCGGCGCTGCCGAAGTCACACAGCCGCAAGCGCTCGCCGTGCACCGTCTTGAACTCGAACAGCGCCCACGGCGGTATCCAGGTGTCGGGTTCGATGCGTCTGACCTCCAAGCCGGCCGCCTCCAGGATGGGAATGTCACCGTCAGCGTTGAAGCGCGGGTCGCAGGCCAGCAGGAGAGGACCGCGGTAGATGGACGCTTGCCGGAACCGCTCGCTTTCCGGCTGAGCGTCGAACTGGGATTTCAGCTCTCCCTTGCCGACGGTCAGCGACCAGCCACCCGTGCCGGAGGTCACGCGAACGGCGACGAGGTTTCTCCCTTTCCGCAGGGGTAGGTCAACCCTCTGGACGCGCGCCCCCGTGGGTTCCACGTTGCCCCCCAGCGAGTGGTTGTCGAACACCTTCTCCCCGTTGACGGACCAGCAGCTCCACCAGTCTGCGCCGAAAGCGATGGGCAGAACATCGTCCCTCTCGGCCTCGATCTCCGTGAAGGCGATGGCGATGGGGGCCTTACCGACCGCCCCCATGTCGGCGGCGAACAGTTGGCGGAAATCCAGCGCCCCGCGGTCGCTGACCACGGACCGTGGCTTCAGCGTCTTGCCGTTCACCGTCAGGGATTCAGGCATTTCGCGCGCCTGCTCACCGGGCAGAGCGTCCGCACCTTGCCACGGTTGCTCATGGTTGGCCACTGGCCCGAACACCCGCCATTGGGCCTGCCAGTCGCTGTTCGGAGTCCACTGTGCGTTCACCCAGAAACGCAGGCGGAAATCCAGCTCGATGACGATGCGGTCGCCCGTCGCCCACCGCCGTTCCAGCCGGAGGTATTGGCCCGGGCGGACATCCGGTGCCCGCTCCCCGTTGATCTCGACCACGCTGTTCTGCGACCAATATGGGATCCTCAACGCCAGGGCGAAGCTCTCCGTCCGGTCAAGCAGCACGGTCGTCTCGATACGGTTCTCACGTGGGTAGTCCGTCTTCTGGACGATGGCCAGGACGTTGCCCGAAGGAAGCGGCGTCCGCATGGTTCCGGGGCCGTAGTAGTTCAGCGCCACGCCGTCGGACCGGCTCATCAACGCCCAGTCGGAGAGCATCCCCAGTGCCCGCGGTCCGTTGACCGAGCAGCAGTTGAGTTCCGCCGAGCCTGGCCGGGCCTGGAATGACGTCGCGTCGTTGGGACTGGCGATCTTGCTGCCGTCCATTGGGGTGTTGTATGTGACCCAGCGTCCGGTGGGGCTCATCATCCCGATCCCGGAGTTGAAGGTGCTCAGCTCCAGCTCGTCAGCGACAATCGGGTTGCCGGTCAGCTTGAGCATCTCGACCGACATCGCCATCCACGCCACGGTGCAGCAGGTCTCGATGGCTCCGAGCAGGTAGGGATTGCCATTGGCCCGCTCGCCTGAGCTGAAGCCGCCGTTGTTGTGGCGGTCGCCTTCGAGCATGCTCCACCAGAGATTCTCGAAGGCCGTGCGGTAGTCCCCGTTGCCGGTGGCGTAATACAATTCGGCCAGCCCCATGATCGGGTGCAGACTCTCCCAGCGCGGCTTGGGTGTCGTGTGGAAAGGGACACGGGCCAAACCCAGCCGGTGATAATCGCCTGCCGGCGGCAGGGCGAACTCCTCGACGATCTTCTGCGCCAGCGCCAAGTAGTCCGGCTCGCCCGTGAGACGGTAGAGCATGGTCAACGAGTGAACCGGCGCCTGGTTCATTTCCTGCGCGCCGGTGCCGTGCAGTGTTTCCGTCCCACGCAGGAAGCGTCGCACCAGCAGGTCGGCGATGCGCCGGGCGCAAGCGAGGGCGCGGGCGTCGCCGCTCGATTCGTGCCAGAGGAGCAGGCCGAGCATGATGTGGTAGTGACCCCAGGCGTCCCAGGGCTCGGCGCAGGTCGGACCGCCCCGGCGCAGGCGGAACTCCTTCGGCCAAGGGCCGAGGTAACCATCCTCGGCCTGGAGCGAGATCAACTCGCCGACGAACCACTCGATGCTCTCGCGCAGCATTGGGTCGCCGGTCAGGCGCAAAATCTGCGTGGCGCA
>JAQULY010000210.1 GCA_028718445.1 Kiritimatiellia bacterium | reverse complement strand
CTGCAGCCGGACCATGCCGCCGATGCTGGCGTCGTCGGCGGGCGGCAGCGACAGCACTTTCAGCATGAGACCGTTGGTCGGCAACGCGAGCGCGCAACCGGCTGTCATGTGCCAGGCTGACTGCGCGGCGCGGAGGGCCAACTCCAGCGCATCCGGCGGCGCGGCGGGCGCGGCGCCTTCCGTCTCGCCGGACGACGTACCGACTGGCTTGTCAGCGGCTTGGCCTTCGGTCATGTTTTCCGCGGCGGGCACGGCGGTCAGCGGCCAAGAGGCCGTCGCGGAAGGCGTCGGTCCGTCGCGCCCGCGCGACAACCTGACGCCGTGCAGGGCGCCAGTTTCGATCAGCAGGGCTGTCAGCTCCGTTTCCGCCATCAGACTCCGTCTCCGCGCCGCGCTAGCTACTAAGGCTCCTCACGCCAGCGCAGGATGCGCCAGTCGCGACCGTTGAAAAATACCACTGCCCATATGCGGCGCGTCACGCGGCCCACCTGTCCAATCGACGTGATCCGGAAAATCTCCGATCGCGTCGTAATGAAATCGCCTACCGCCGAGTCGGATAAATCCTTGCCGACGCGGCTCATAAAATCCTGAACGCTTTCGAAAGAACCATCCTCGAAGGCGCCCATGCCGGTCGAAGTACCACGTTCACGCTCATCGATAATCTTTCGCGCGCCCAGTTCGTCGATGCCAGGCAACGTCTGCAGCACATCGAGGCCGGCGGCGTTCACGTTGACCTTGCCGTCACCGTAGGTGGTGAGCAAGTTCTGTACCCCCATGACCCAGACCTGCGTCTCCTTGGGATCCTCGGGGTTCAATACTCCGCCAGATAGTATCGCCTGATTGAAGCCCTTTACAAGGAGAAGTTCACTTACGGTTTCAATGGGCGCGTTGCGCGCGGAGTAGGGCTTGTCCAGGGTGGCGTAGTAGTCCTCGGTCTCGCCGCCGTCCTGGCGCGGCTTGCTGTCGGCGTCAATCCAGTCGGAAAAGGAGTCTATCAGCTCCGGCCAGTACTCCTCCGGCAGGCGGGCGTACTGAAAAATGCGTTCCCAGTCCTCGTCCTTCAGCAGATTGACATTGCGAAGGCCGGGTTCCGGCTCGATATCCAGCCGGATGGTGCCTTCGCCCAACTGTTCCTCGAGCCCGCTGACCGCGCGGCCGCGCTTGATGGTCAGCGCATATTTGTACCAGCGGTCGCCGGCCTGGGTGCTCTCGGCTTCCGCGCCGGTGACGGTGAGCTGCTTGTCCAGCAGCATGCGGGCAATCTGCATGCCCGACATGGCCAGCGACTCGGCTTTGCGGCGTTTGCGCGCGAACGAGACCACCTTGCCTTCCAGGTGGGCCTCGAAGGCGAAGGAGATCACCAGCAGCGACAGCAATCCCACCACCCACAGCGCCAGGATCAGGGCGGAGCCGCGTGAGGAACCCCGCGCGCGATGAATGCCACGTCGTGTCCGGCAACGATCCCCGCCGCCGGCCATGCGCATTGTCTGTGAGAGGATCATGGCGTGTCGGCTATTATAGGCGTTTTCCGACGATTAACAATTAAGCGTTCACAGCGAAAAACGTGCCATCAGGTTTGACAGAACGTTGCTTTGTTGATAGAGGGAAAGATGAATGAACCTGCAGAATTATGAATTGAAGAGCCGGAAGATACGGTTGGCGTTTGAGGAAATGAAAGGCAAACAGCCGCGGAAACCGCGGCTAAACCTTTCCTGGAGCAACTGGGGGTTCGGCTTGGAACCGCTTGGCGTTTCGGCGGCGCGGTTGGCGAAGGCGGGCATTCGCTATATCGAGTTGCATGGGAACCACTACGGCCCCGATCTGGGGTATCGGCCTAAGGAGGCCCTGAAGATACTGGGAGATCAGGGAATCGCGGTGGCGGGCATCTGCGGCATGTTTTCGGCGGACAACGATCTTTCCAGCAACCGGCCCCAGGCGCGACAGGCGGCGATCGATTACCTGCGGCGCGAACTCGATTTCGCGGCGGCGGTCAAGGCGGGCTATATTCTGGTCGTACCAGGTGCGGTCGGCCGGCCGGTCGCCTATGACGGCAGCGAATTCGAACGCAGCGTCGAGACGCTGCGGCTGGTCGCCGATCAGTTCGTCGCCGCCGGCGTGAAGGCCGCGA
Organism: Kiritimatiellia bacterium; assembly: GCA_028718445.1. GTDB lineage: Bacteria > Verrucomicrobiota > Kiritimatiellia > RFP12 > JAAYLN01 > JAQULY01. The sequence goes on along the minus strand of JAQULY010000210.1, from coordinate 6,826 downwards.
TCGAGCCGATTCGCTCCGCCGAAGTGAGCCTCGTGCACACGGTGGCCGAGGCGAAGCGCTACCTCGAGGCCGTCGCCCATCCCGGCGTGCGCCACATCAACGGCGACGTCTACCATATGCAGACGGAAGAAGCGCACGTGGGAGCAGCGCTATTGGACGCGGGCGATCGTTTGACGAACCTGCACATGGCCGATTCGAATCGTTGCGCGCTGGGCGACGGCTCCCTCGATCTGGATACCGTCATTCGGGCCCTGTACCTGATCGGCTATAACCGGGAGGGTTGCTACGTCACACCGGAACCGCTGGGACCGGGCGGCGATCCCTATCCGGCGATGAACGGCAAGCCTGACGCAGCCGTGCTGAATCGCCTGGTGACGACCACAGCCACATATTTCCGGGAGCGGGAAGCCGACCTGCTGGCGTGACTCTAGGAGGAGACGAAACCGACTTGAACATTCTGCGGTTCAGTATTCGGCGAGTTATGCGCCCGCGCAGCGGGAAATCTGCGGTTCGATTGGGCCGCGGGTTTTCCCCGCATACGAACTGCAGATTGACGAATAATGATTTTAGAATCATGAAGGAAAGAGCCTCAAGGTGGCGTCGGCAAGGGCTTTCCTCGAGCAATGGCGACGACGAGCGCGGACAGATCCTGGAGCCGTGCTCCCAGCGCCGCGGGCCGCAACGCGCAGAGCGCGCGGGCGTGCGGATGTGCTTCGGCTTCGAATTGGGCTCGAACCTCCGCCACCCAGGGCTCGCCCAGATGCCTGGCCAGGCTGCCGAGCAGGATGATGTCTGGGAAAAGAGTATCGGCGAGATTGGCGCAGACCTGACCCGTTGCCCGCGCATGCAGTCGCAGCACGCCGCGCGCCTCTTCGTCGCCTTCGGCTGCGTCCGCCGCCAGTTCGCGGGGCGATCGCGTCCGTCCCAGTTTCCAGTTCGCCAACAACCCCAGAGCGGTTCCCGAGCAAAAGGCTTCGGTTCCCGCTCACTGCCAGCCAAGACCGACATTGGGCGTGCCGGGGGCCAGCGCGGCGCCGCCCGGTTGCAGCAGCGGGGCGGCCAACTGGCGCAACTGCGGGTTGGCCTCGATCACGCGCATGGCGTCCTGTTTGCCCAGTTCGAGGGCCCGCCGCAGGGCGGTCTGGGAGCGCGGCGCGTCCTTCTCGATGGCGTAAAGCGTGGCCAGATCGAGCCACCCCTGCCAGTCGCCCGGACGCAAGCGCAGGTAGCGCGACAGCGGCTCGATCATCTTCTTGGGTTGCTGGGCGTTGGCGTAAACGCGCGCCGCATTGAGCAGCAACTCGGGCGGCACGCCTTCGGGCAGGTGCGCCATCACCACATCCATGGCGCGCGCGGCGCCTTCGTGGTTCTTGAGCTGTTCCAGCATCATGGCGATGTCGTAGGCCTCGCGCGGAGTCAGCTTGGGACTGCCCAGGTGCGGCAGCAACACGCGCGCGGCGGCGTCGAGATTGCCGAGGTCGCGATAGCAGGTCGCCAGTTCTAGCGAAGCAGGCACATCGGGGTTCTGGCCCGCGGGGATGCTGGCGGCGATCGCGGCGATGCGCGCCTCTTTGTCGCGGATGTCCGAGATGAACTGCCGGAAACCGGGGCCGCGATCGTTGTTGGGATCCGCGGCGATGAAACGCTCGATCACGTCCAGGGCTTCGTCGTACCGGCGCTGGCGCAGGAATACTTCCTGAATCAGGCGGAAATTGGCTTCGGGACTGACGCTATAGAGTATGCGCGCCTCCTGGAAGGCCCGTTCCGCCTCGGCCAGGTGACCGCGCGCGGAGTAGAGACCGCCAATAGCGCTGCGCAGCTTGGAGAACGACTTCTGTGCCACCACGTCGCGTCGGTAACGCCTGTCGCGCGTCAGGCGGCGTGTGTACCAATCCCAGAAGTCCAGGTCGTTACGGATCTGCCGGGGCGTGAGATCCAACTTCTCGGAATTGATCTGCATGATCAGCCCGTGGGGCGTGAGGTAGGGATACATCCACGGAATCACGTAACTCTCTTCCACATAGAAATTGTGCCGCGCCTTGTTGCGCGCAAAGATCATGTCGCACAGAATGCCGTTGATCTCCATGACCCCCAATGCGCCGCTGACCTGCACGCGTCCGTTCTCGATCACCAGTTCGGCATTGCGGGGGCGTTTTCCGCTTTGCACCTCCTCGACATATATTTGGAACGCCTGGGCGCTGTCGTCGGGCGTGGGAATCCAGATCTGGTTGCCGTAGAGGTCGCGCATCACGCTCATGTAGGTGTTGTCCGCCAGCGCGTTCTGGGTGATCAGGAAGACGTCCTCGCGCACGTGCGCCGAGTAGATCATGTAAGTGGGCACGAACCGTCCGGGGTCGGTGCCGCCGAAGAAGACGGCGTTGGCGCCCATTTCCAGCGGGAAGGTGGGATCGGGCAGCGGCTCCTCGCCGGCGTCCAGTTCCTCGGCAATGGCCTCGGCGCCGCGCAACTGGTAGTTGCCGAACTGCCAGCCATAGTCGTGCCCGTTCTGCTCGGCGCCGCCTAGTTCGAACACCATCCGCTCGTTGGTGTAGTTCTGATGAATCGGTATCAGCGGCAGCGCCGCCGTCACGACGATGGCGCCGCCCATCGCCCAGGCGACCCAGCGACTGCCCCCGTCCGCCTCCGGCTGCGCTGGCGCCTGCCGGGGCGCGCCAAGCCAACGCGCCAGATCCGACAGTAGTGTGTCGCACGTCGCCAAGGCGAAAACCAGTCCGTACCCGATCCAGATCGCATACAGCCCGTGCGACGAGATGAATTTGACCTTCTGGATAAAGGCGTCCTGCAGATCGCCCTTCGGATTGGCCAGCACGATCAGCAGCACGCTCATGACCAGGAAGGCCGCGACGGTGGCGATCAGCCACTGCTGCGAGACGCCATCGAGCGCGAAGCCCAGTTCGCGCTTCCGTTCGAGGAGACGGCGCGCCAGCGGCAGTAGCACGAAAATCGCCGCCACTAGCGTCAGCGCGAGCAGCACTCCAAGGGGTGAGGCCAGACTCGGGTTGCGCAGGTGGGGGGTCAACAAGCCATGAAATCCCTTGTAAGCGGCCATCAGCAATCCGGCCATCAACCCCAGCAGTGTCAGGGCCAGCGTTGCCTTCTCGGACTTGGTGCCGGTCTTCAGGACGCGCGTGGACACGCCGTCAAGCTGGCCTACGGTCAGCAGTGCGCCGCCGGCGCCGGCCAGCAGCAACAGACCTGCCAGCAGTAACTTATCCACGCGCGTGGCGTCAAAAATATGCTCGATCTCACCTACGTTGCCCAGGAGCACGAAGACGACCGAGACCGCGAAGAGCGCCAGCGACATGTGCAGCGGCCGCATGCCGGCCAGCAGCGCCGACAAGGCGCTGACCGCCAGCAGCGCCAGCGCCAGCGCGCGTAGCCCATTGGCCGTCGCGGGCTCGATGGCGCCGGCCGCGGCGAGGTTGACCGCGCTCCAAATGAATCCCGCCATGGCCAGCGCAGCCAACGCCACCGGCAGCGTCCAGGCGGGACGGCGTGCGAGGTTGCGGCGCATCTGCCAGGCGGCGAAAGGCAGGAAGCCCAACGGTGCCAGCAGCAGCGTGAACTGCACGCGCAAGTCGGTGAAATAGCCGCCGAGCTGCTGCACGAACCTGGGCGAGAAGATGTCGGTCGGCACGATCTTCTCGTACTGTCCGCGCGTGAGGGCGTGCTTGAAGCCCTCCCATGTGCGCGGGTATCCCCAGTTCATGGGCGGATTGCGCAGATCGGAAACGATCGGCATGTAGACGTAGAAGGCCACGCCGATTTCCGCCATGAGCACGGTCAAGGCCACGGTCCTGCCGTGGGGAAGCATGATCCAGGCCAGCGCCAGGAAGACGAAGTTGAGCGTCACGGGCGCCCAGAACCACCAGGTGGAGGGATGGGTCAGCCCCAGCAGCGCGCCCTTGCGCAGCAGGCCGAAGAGTGCGACCTCCACCACCAACACCGCCACCCCGAAGAAAACCCCGCGTGGCGTGGTCAGCCCGAGGCCGATCACCACCAGTACCGACAGAACCAGGAGCCCGGTATAACCGGTCCAGGTGAAGACGGTTTGCTGTCCGGTCACCGGCACCGGCGGCGCCGCCGGCACGTTGCCGATCAAGCCGCCCAGCATCAGTAGGACGATGCCCGCGCCCACCAGCGCCCCCCAGCTCCAGGGATGTCCCCAGCGGGATTCGCCGAAGAGTGCGCCCAGCACGCAGAGCGCGAGCGCGGCCATGACCAGCATGCCGGCATAGACATAGGTGGATGGATCGGTCAGGGGCGCGCCGACGGGGTTACCGCAGGCGGTCTCGCTACCGGCCGCGACCGACATCCACAGCAGCAGGCAACCCAGCGCGAACCCGCACGCCAGGACGGGCAGGGCCAGAGACGCGGACGGTTTGCGACCCCGTCCCCTCAGAGCGGACCAGACCAGGGCCAGCAACAGTGCCGCGCCGAAGACCGCCAGCCCGGTGACGCACCAGCCGTTGCCGGGACGGTACATGACTCCAAGTTGCGCGGCATGCTTGCCGAAGCCAGGCTGCGGCGGCATGGACCCGAGTTTCAATACCATCGCCGTTAGCACGAAGGGAATGCCGGTCAGCAGGAAGTCCCGGAAAAGCCCGATATTGCGCAAGAAGATCACCACCACCAGCGGCAGCGCCGCCAGTAGCAGAACCTGGTAGTTGGTGAGGCCCAGGCCGAACACGAAGGCGGTAACCCAGAGCAGTTTGTCGGTCGGACGCCGCATCCAGCGGTAGGTCAGCAGCAACAGCAGCATCAGGAAGAAGGCGTTCAGCGTGTAAACCTCGACGATCGTGGCCTGCGACCACATGACCGGACTGAAGGCGAAGACCAGACTGCCGGCTACGCCACCCGCCCAGCAGAGCAGGTCCTCGCGCCGGCCATGGGCGTTGTGCAGCGTGCTGCGCGTGTCGCGCAGCATGTCGGAGCTGGACCGCGTGATCAGCATGGCGCTGAGGCCCGCCGCGATCGCACCGAAGAAAGCCGACACCAGGGCGATGCTCCAGGCCGGCGTCGGCTGACCGCGGAATGTGACCCATCCGAAAATCCGCGCGAAAACCCAGGCGCACATGGTCCAGATCGGGTAGCCGGGCGGATGGGGCACGCCCAGATAGTCGCCGGCCACGGCCAGCTCGCCTGAATCCTCCAGCGAGACCGAAGGCCCGAGGGTGAAAAAGTAGACGGCAAACGACACCAGCGTCGCGGTCCAGAAAGCCGACCAGTCAATTCGGCGGAAGAAATGGCCGGCGGCGGCCGGCGACTCAGTTACTGTCGCATCCATGCGGTGAAGGCATTCCTTTTCTAAGGGTTGTCGGCGCGGTCAAGGCGAACCGGCTCGATCCCAGGGAGATACTTGCACGCCTCCATCAGGGCGCTCGCGTAGTGCCCGTAGGCCATCGCGGTATGATGAATGAAAGGCGAGTCCATCAGCGTCCGCTCCCAGTGCGGCCAGTCGTCAACCTGCATCCATACGTAGTTGTTCAGAGTGTGAGGTCCCGCCACGGATCGTCCCTCGCCAACCGCCAGGCGGTAGTCACCATGGTCGCCGTCGAAACGCAGCACAGTGATCGGGCCGTCCTTGAGGCGGAAGTGCGGCATGCCCGCCAGCGGGCTCTTGAGAATCCAGTGATGCCCCAGCCTGATGCGGTCGTCCGGATGGCACATGGACGGCGGTGCGCCCACATGCCAGAGCAGCACGCCGTTGTCGTTCTCGGGATGCCGCACCGTGTACTCGGTCAGGAAAGACGGCTGCTCGCCGAGCATGACACGGTTGAGCATAATCCCGCTGATCACGCCGTGAATATCGGTCTCTTCGCCGACCGCCAGCGTCTCCGCCACCATGCCATTGGCCAGGAAGCAGTAGGTGCCCATGGCATCCACCAACGACATGAAATCCTGAACCGCCAGGCCTTCCAGTCCGTGTTCCGCGGCCAGCGCCAGCATCTCGTCCCGCACCGCCAGCACCCTGTGGAATGTCGCCGGGTCGGAATATCCCTCAATCCGCATGGTCCGGCTTAGTTCCCGCGTTTCCGCGGCGTAGCGTGATGCGTCGGACTGAGCGCGTTGGGTGGCCCTGACTATGAAGGAGGGCAGGTCCAGCGGCAGCACTTCGACGCGAAAACGTTCCAGCAGTTCGCTCTCGTTGACGATGGTGCTCCAGAAGAAGTCTATCCGCTGGCCGAGCATGCCGATGCGCATGCTTTGGCGGAAGGCGCCGGCCGTATTGGACGCGCGTAGAAAGCGGTCCAAGCCCGTCTTGAAGATGGGGTCGTCCGGACTGCTGTTCTCGATATACGTGAAGGGAATACAGAGTTTGTGGAGCACCTTGCTGGAGGCGAACAGACCGCAGAGCGTGTCGCGTAGACGCGTGCCGTCCGGCAACGGGGCCTCGTCCCGCGGGCCCCACAGCAGCACGGGCAAGCCGAGTTCGCGGGCAATCATGCCGACCGCGCCCTCGGTACCGAAGTTGCAATGCGGCATGAAGATGCAGTCGGCCTGGGAGGCACGGAAATGCGCGACTACGCGCTCCACTTGCTTCTGGTCGGTGACTAGTCCGTCCGGCAAGACGCCGTCGAGATCAACGAAGCGAATCTTCCATTGCCGCAGCTTCTGCTGAACGATAACCTTGCGGCGGATTGCGTCCTCATGGCTGAAAACGAACTTGCCGATCGGACACAATCCCATTATGGGCTGTTTGGTCTGCATGCCAATGAGGTCCGGAACTGGTGGAGGTAGTCGGGATCGAACCGGCGACCTCTTGAATGCCATTCAAGCGCTCTACCAACTGAGCTATACCCCC